>CAZNEF010000033.1:0-1943 GCA_964572235.1 uncultured Candidatus Saccharibacteria bacterium
TCCGGGTCGTAATTGATTAATGGGTTGACGAGGCTAGCATCGACCACGACCGGTGCAGAGACGACATTGAGTGAGAGCACAAAAAAAGCAATGACAACAAAAGCAAACTGCTTGTTGACAAATTTCGCGGCAGTTTTGCCAAGTTTTGCCAGATTTTTAGGCGCAAATTTTCGTTGAAAATAGTGAGTGACCCTCATGCGTATCGGAACGTCGGAATCTTCCGTACTTATAATGGTCCTCCTCCCCAGGTAGAACGCGACTGTTAAAGTATATGCGTCCTATCCAGGATACATGGATAAGGATACCAATTCCAGGACCAAGTGTCAAGACCTTTCGAGACGACGAATCCGTTCTTCTTGTTTTGAGATTTTCAAGATATCGCCCTGGCAGGGGATGATTGTTGTCACAATCGAGAGGCCACACTCCACACCAATTTCGACCTTGTCGGCGGCCAACTTTTCCCGCTGAAGACGTGTCACTTTAGCCTGGCCCACGACTTCGCCGGCACGTAGTATAGACGCCTGCGAGCCCTTTTCAACAACACCTTTGATGACGCGACCGCCAATAATACCGTCGCTTTTACTAGCACGGAAGACTTTGAGGACCTCGAGCTCCCCGAGCTCAATTTCCACGATCTCAGGTTCGAGTAAACCTGATAGAGCATCGAAAAGATCGTCGATCAGTTGATAAATAATTTCGTAGCTAGAAATTTTTATACCCTTAAGGCCGGCAAATTTACGGATCGCCGGAGGGACGCCCACACGAAAACTGACGATAAGGGCCTTGCTGGCCAGGGCCATGTTCGTATCCGATTCATTAACATCACCGACGGCTTCATGGACTATTTTAATGGCGACTTCGACTGTCGAGAGTTCGAGGACAGAATTCCGAATGGCTTCAAGCGAACCTTGGGTATCGGCCTTGATGATAATGTTAAGCTCCTTAAGCTCACCGGTCGCGATCGCCTCGGAAATCTCCGTCAAACCTAACTGCTTAACGCTATGAACATTGTGATAAATGACTGCCTTTTCAACAAGTTCCCGAGCACTTTTTTCATTCTCTATTTGACGGAAGATCTCACCAAATTCGGGCACCGCCTTTAAACCAGAAATACGTACTGGCATTGAGGGACCGGCCTCGCTCACGCGTTTCATAAGGTGGTTTTCCATGGAGCGGATTTTACCGTAAGTCGATTGAAAAACGACGATATCACCTGTTTTCAAAAGACCACGCTGCACTAAAACGGTAGCGACTGGACCAAGACCAGGTGCCTGATGTGACTCGATAACGACCCCATTGACCGGACCGGTGACGGCAGCGCGAAAATCGGCCACGTCGGCGGTGAGCAGGATAAGTTCGAGGAGCTCCGGTACACCCTGGCCGGTAACCGATGAGAGCGGAGCGATGACGGTTTTGCCACCCCACTCTTCCGGTAAAAGCCCGATATCAGAAAGCTGGCGCTTCGTCCGTTCAAGATCGGCCTCTGGCTTGTCAATTTTCGTGATGGCGACAATAATTGGGACATTGGCTGCCTTGGCGTGACTCAGTGCCTCCAGGGTTTGCGGTTTCACCCCATCGTCAGCGGCGACAACGAGGATCACAATGTCAGTAATATTGGCACCATGGGCACGCATCGCTGAAAAGGCCTCGTGACCCGGCGTATCCAGAAAGGTAATAACCCGTCCCTTACCTTTGTCATCCTTTATTTCAACTTGGTAAGCACCAATATGTTGGGTAATCCCGCCCGATTCTGTGGCGACAACATTGGTTGTCCGAATCGTGTCGAGAAGCTTAGTCTTACCGTGGTCGACGTGGCCCATCACCGTTACCACCGGTGGACGAGTTACCCGTGCCGACATGTCCTCATCGACGAACGTCTCAACCTCAGCAACCGTTGGTGACTTTATGCTGACACCGAGCTCATCGGCGACAATAGCGGCCGT
>CAZNEF010000034.1:0-2334 GCA_964572235.1 uncultured Candidatus Saccharibacteria bacterium
GCAGTTCAGTCGCCAGTTTGCCCAAAAAGAGATTTGGTCCAATACCGATTGAGCAGTGGACGACAGGGCTCATTTGCTGCCAAATTGCTTCCTTAATCGCCTGGCCTAACTGCCACGGCTCTTCGTTGGCGAAAAGTTCAATCGAGCCCTCATCGACGCTACGCATGGTGACGCGCGGGGTCAGATTTTGCAAAATCGTCGTCAGTCGTTCGTGGTAGGCCATGTAGAGTTTCGGTCGGGCCGGCACGGCGATGAGGGCTGGACAGAGAAAGCGTGCCTCGCGCTCCAAGGTGCCGGTGCGTATGCCAAAGGCCTTGGCCTCATAGCTGGCGGCGAGAGCGCAACTGCCTTGAGTGGGAACGACGATAATTGGCCGGCCTTGGAGGGCCGGATTCTCTGCCTGTTCGCACGAGGCGAAAAAGGCGTTCATATCGACAAATAAAATCCGGCGGTTGGCGCGGTCGAGGGCGTTCATGACCCAACTATACCGAACAAAAGCCGAATATAAAAGAGGGCCTAAGGCTCGGGTTGAGGCCGGCGAGACTTTCGTTTTAACTTGTAATATGTCTCCGCCCGGTCTGCCTGTTCTGCCTGGTGAAAATCCTCGACCGGATATTTTGCATCATTAATCTCAACTTTTCGCTCAAGCGCGGCCAGTAAATCGATATTCGTCCGATCACAAAAGGTCAGGAGATACCAGGCGATGTCGGCGACCTCGTCTTGAATCGCTAGCCAATCCTTCTCCGGTGCGTGATGGTGCCAGGTTTGATCCCACTGAAAATGTTCAAGTAATTCCGCCGCTTCAAGGGTGACTGACTTAGCCAAATCAGATGGGTCTTGGACGAGGCTGCGTTTTTCGCTGAACGCGATAACCTCGTCCCTTAGTTTATAAAATTGACCGCGACTGTCGTGACCAGAGCGTGTCACAAGACCCATCCTTTCTCACATTCTACTCTCTTCAATACATGACAATCGATACTGTTGTCAAGAGCTGACAACAAAAGAGGGCATTTTTGGAAAAATAGACAACCCATTGTTACTTTAGCATGATAAGTAGATGGTGCCTAGAAAAGTCTTGCTCAATTACTCGATGTTGACAATAGCGGGTAAGTGTCTTAGGATGAATTTAATAATTTCGTTACTAATGACTGACAGCAGATTTTATGATTGATGCCGAACTGACCGCAAAAATTGCAGAGTTTGGCCTGAGCCCCAAGGAAGCGGCCGCCTATCTGGCACTTCTCAGTTTTGGCACGGGTACGGCCAGAGAGGTTTCGCGTGCCTCGGGTCTGAACCGTTCAACGTCCTATGTCCTGTTGGAGGCGCTGGTCAAAAAGGGCTTAGCCAGCATTTCACAAAAGGAGCAAAATCGTTTTTACACGGCAGCACCGCCGGAGCGACTCGTCCAGTCGCTTGAGGACGATGCTCGTAAGGCGACGGCTCGCCTTGGCAGTGCCCGGACACTTTTGCCCGAATTAAAATCGATCTTTGTTGGTATCGGTCCGAAGCCGAAAGTTACCTTTTATGACGGTGAGCAAGGCATTGAAAGTGTTTATGAGGATACGCTTTCTTCGTCAGAGAAGATTCTTGCCTATGCTTCGATTGAAAATATGCATGCAGCGTTGCCGCATTATTTCCCACAATATTACAGACGCCGAGCCGAAAAGGGAATTCATATCCGATCAATTCATCCGGACACACCAGAGGCTTACGAGAGAACAAAGCACGACAAAGAAGAAGATCGTGATTCGGCTCTCGTCCCCAAGGAAGACTATAACTTCTCACCCGAGATAAATATTTATGACAACAAGATTGTTTTCATGTCTCTCAAAGAGAAATTTGGTTTGATAATCGAGAGCGAAGAACTTGTCAGTGCGATGAAGAAAGTATTTGAATTATCATGGGCTGAGGCGAAGCGACTCGACGCAATAACGCGAAAAAAATATGGACAATAATACCTACAAGATTGGTGATACACCGTTAACTAAGCTTGATATTCTTGGTTTGCCTCATGCGTACCTTAAGGATGAAAGCGCTAATCCATTTGGCACGATTAAAGACAGAAGAAGTTTATTTATCGTTGAAGAGGCGACACGTCTTGGTGTCGACAAGTTGGCCTTAATTACGGCCGGAAATAGTGGATATAGCCTTGCTAAGATAGCCGACGATGGAGTGCAAGTGGTGGCGATCATAGACCGCTCACTATTATCGATGGTAAAACGAAACCTTACCAAGACTGCTCATCAAGTTATTGAGATTAACCTTCAGCTCAAAATTCTGCGACCTGAAGAGGTAATTGCTTTTTCTCGCGAACGCGAAGATGAGGTTATTTGG
>CAZNEF010000035.1:0-7072 GCA_964572235.1 uncultured Candidatus Saccharibacteria bacterium
GGTTATTGTTCCTAAACGAACCTTAATGGAAATTTCCCGGCTAATTGTCGACACACCTGGGGATATTTCGGTATTTGTTGGGGATAACCAGATACAGTTTTCTTTTGGATCAACCCGTTTGGTGTCGCGTCTGATTGAGGGTAATTATCCACAGTATCAGGCAATTATACCGGAAGGATACCGAACACGGGTCACCGCGCATCGACCCGATTTTATGGCTGCTCTCAAAATGTCTCAACTTTTCGCCCGTGAGGCTGGTAATATTATCAACCTCACAATGGTGCCCGGGCAGGGAATGACCGTGGAAGCGATGGCTAACCAACGCGGTGAGGCGCAAAGTCAGTTTACGGCGATTACGGAAGGTGAGGCGTTGACCATGGCTTTCAATGTTAAATATTTACTTGATTCGCTAAGCGTCGTCGGCGCGGACAATATTTTTCTTGAATTTAGTGGCCTCGATAAGCCGATGGTGCTGCGGCCAGCTAATAGCCAAGAGTATCTTTCTCTGGTAATGCCGCTCAAGCTTGATTAAAATGAGTTCATTAGAGCTATAATAACCTCATGCTTCACTCACTCGAGCTGACAAACTTCCGCAACTATACAGGGGCAGAGTTTACTTTTGATCGACAGACGGTTTTTATTGGGCAAAACGGTATTGGGAAAACAAATATTCTTGAAGCAATCAGCTATATTGCCTTGGCGCGGAGTTTCCGGACACGGCTCGATCGCGAAATCATCCGTTGGGGGGAGTCGGTAGCACGCCTCGTCGCCAAAACCGAGGGTGAGGCGCCGACTGAGCTCGAAATAGTTCTTGGCCAGGAGGTTAAGGGGGGCAAGCTCATCAAAATCAACGGCGTCAGTCGGCGGGCCATTGAGCTTTTAGGCCACATTGCCGTTGTCCTTTTCTTGCCTATGTCCTTGCAATTGGTTGATGGGGCGCCGCCGCTGCGGCGCCATTGGCTCGATCTGCTACTGATACAGGAGGATCGACGCTACGCCTATCATCTTTTGCAACTGCAAAAGGTGCTCCGCCAACGCAATCGACTGCTCCGACAGATTGATGAAGGACAGGCAGCCATCAACCAGCTCGTTTTTTGGGATGCCTCTCTGGTTCTGCATGGCAGTAGTCTGGTGGCTTCTCGGGTACGTGCCCTTCAAGCGTTAAATACCACCCTTTCCGACCAATATCAGACCATGAGTCAAAAAGAGGGCAGCTTACGCCTTGAATATAAGGTGGCCTCGGTGAGCGAGAGCAGTGGGGAGCAGGACCAATATCGATTACCGGAGCACTGTTCAACCGACCCAGCGACTTGGGCAAAATTATTAGGCTCGACTCTCGAAAAATATCAATATCGCGAAATTGCGGCTAACGCCAGTCTCTATGGCCCGCAGCGCGACGATATCGTTTTTATGCTAAATAACCGGCCGCTCGCCAGTTACGGCTCACGTGGCGAACATCGGAGCGCCATCTTGGCCTTAAAAGCGGCCGAAGCCGACTATTTAATGAACTTTTTTCGCGCAGACGACGATGCCGTACCACTCGTCTTTTTACTCGATGACGTCTACTCTGAGCTCGACGCCGCCAGGAGGAGTCAGCTTACCAAATTGATCGGCAACCATCAGGCGGTGATTACGACGACCGATCTCACCCATCTTGATCGCTCAATTCAAAAATCAGCCAAGATTATCAACCTGCCTTAGCCCCTTGTTTTTTGCCGCGACTATCACCATACTAAAGTTCAGAAGTGAGGGGCAGATGTTTCTTTCGATTGGTCGATCCATGATTAAAAACAATGGCGGAACTGGCCCGCCAACCGGTTTGGCGCGTTCGCTTGAGGCGGCCGCCGTTTTGGCCAAGGTCAACGCTTGCGGGGCCGGGCGCTGGCAGGCGACGAAATGGCGACACGGTCGGCTGACCATCGTCGCGCCTTCGCCCATCGCTGCTCAAGAACTAACGCTCCGCTCACTCGAAGTTCTCAATTCTTTAAATGACGCCTTTGACCGGCCGGTGATTAGGCAACTTTTCATTCAAAGCTGACCAAACCAATAGTCTTTGGCGATCGGCCTAATAGGCCATGTAGAGATGATCCCATGTTCGTTGGCTATTTTTTAAAACCCCCCAGCGACGGCTCTCTACTATGCCAACTGGATAGGCATCGTCGGCAATATTACGCGTGTTCTCACTCAAACTTTCCTGATCAAATAAGACGATTTGGACCGGCGCTTGCGCGCCGTCACTCTCGAGACTATAGGTCTCATAATTATGGGAAAAGCCAATGACGGTGCTCACGAGGCGGTCGATAGCCTCTTGTGCCTCAAGCTCTCGACTGGGGCAGCTAATGTTCCATTGGCGAAGCGCCTCACCTTCCAATGTTTGCCAAATCACATAAGGGCTGGCCCCAGCCTTTTTGAGCGTCTCAAAGAAAAATGGTGAAAAGACGGCTAATTCACCTAGGGATTCGGCCTGGTCGAGTAGCGGTTGAACTGTGCTTGCGCTCGGGGTGTTATAGGCGGCGGCGAGCTTGGCGGGCACAATGGTCGAGTTGGCACTCAGCGCCTTGGCCATCGTACTGAGGGTGAGGGGGATAATCGGTAGGCGACCGACAAGAAGATTCTCGACCTCGTTGATGGTTAAGCCAGTTTCGCTCGTTATCAGATCGGCCAGCGGTCGAGCTGATAGTGGAATGGAAAAATTATTAAAGGTTTCGTTCAGATCTATGTTGGGATCATCTTCGGGTTCCTCTGGAGCGTCGGGCGTTGAATCTGGCGATTCACTTGGGGTCTCGATAAGATTTTTAAAATATAAATTATCGAGAGCACTTTTAAGTTGATTAGAAAGTCCTAAGCTTTGCCAGATGGTGTTGGCTCCGGTTAGGAGGAGGGCCTTTTGGCGATCTGGGTCGATCTGATTACGGATAAGGGTCAGGGCCGTGCCTTTTGGCCAGTTCAATGTACTGTCAATAGTGTCCAAACTCTGGCCTTGCTCGACGCTTTCCGGAATTGAGTTATTAGTCAGCCCATCGAGATCGGTTATCGAAGTTATGGTGACGTCTAAGTCATCAGCCAAAATCTCTTGGCCGCGGCGTGTGAGGCTTGAGGTCGAAAGATCGTTTCTATAACCGGCGTCACTGGCACTCGAGGCGGCGATACTCTCCAGCGCCTTTTGTCGTTCACTCGTATTGGTCAAAAAGTTAATCAGTTCATGGCGCTCAAGCTGCCGACTGCTACCGGTTAGCGCTAGTAAAACGGTGCCATTGACACGGCCGAGGTGATCGCGCAGTTGGCTATCTTGGCGATGGCCAATTTTTTGCCAAAGGGCTTGCCGCGTTTTCTCATTGCTTCCGGCGCTAAAAAACGTCGCTGCCTCAATTGTCGGATCAAGTGGCCGCCCGCTGGTGAGGCTTGGCGGGCGCGACTGGCCGCTGTCAATGGCTTGGACGAAGGTCGCTGTCTCAGGTGGCGCTAGCTGGAGATTGGTGGCTAAAAAGTAGGCACCAGCGGTGGCGAAGGCGGTCGGATCGCCGTTACTGAGGCGGACGAAGATTGTTGAATCCTGACTATTGGGTAGGCTGTCGTTACCCGGCAGACCGAGGGCGATATTTGGGTTACTGTAAAGGTCGGCTCGATCGGTCAGGGCTTGGCGTAGCGCTTGAAAACGGTTATTTGTGCTTAGACCAGTGGTCGCCGGAAATGGCGAGCTCCCATCGATATTGCCCAGGCCGAGATGCGTCTCGAGAACACGGAGGCCAATATTGGCATAGATCTCCGACCACTCCTTACCGATCAAGCTCGCTTTCGGTAGGCCAAGCGTTGCCTCCATGTGCTCCTTGCCGAGAATGGTGTAAAAATCAGCGTCGGTATTTGTTTCCGGAAGACTTATCAAGCCAAGCTGGCTGGCCAAGCGGGCCGAGGCGATCGCTTGGGGAAGATCGCCAATGGCCATTTTATCGAGCGTGCCCGGACGGAGGGCAAAACGCTGCTCAATCTCGGCGGTGGCTAAGTTTTGCAGGAAATCGTTCCAGCTTGTCGGGGTTAAGAGATAGTCGCTCCAGCCACGCGTTTCGAGCCAGAGCCCCTGGCGGGCGAGGGTATCGAAGCTCTGACTGAGCCGGGGCGTGGCCTCGGGCTGTTTAGACCGCTCTCGATCATCGGTCTGGTTGTGGACCCAAAGCGGTCGGGTTGGGCTGAATCGTTGATGGAAGAGGGTGTCGTCAAAGCAGCTTGTTTGACCGATGGCGACCAACGAGATTGCTTTACCGCTCGTCGCGAGGTTGTCGTCGTTGGTGTCCGGGTACTCAAGGCTTGGGCCGGCGCTGTTTGGGGCGATCACTAAGTCGAGGCCGGTATCGATGATTTTGAGAAGCGCCCCACCGCAAAACCAGCGGCAGTCTAGGTCGCCATTGAGGAAAGTTTTCGCATCCGGCGGCGGATTTGTAAAAATGAGCCGCTTCATGGGAGTGCCATTGCGAACACCAAAAGTATCCAGGCTAGGGCTTTGCGCTAAAGCCGGCGTCGCGCTCAAGATCACGCTTAGCATTAGGCAAAAAAGTTTATTGATCATGGAAGGTAGACCTTACGGATGATGACGCTGCCAAAGCCGCGGTTATCGAGATATTGTTTGACATATTCGAAGGTTAATTTATTACGGTTTGAGTTAGCTGCGACATTGGTCGGTGGGGATACGCCGCCCGGATAGGGATTGTTAATATAATAACTTTTGTCATCGGGATCGTAGCCGACGACGGTGACAATATGCTTACTGCCGTCATAGATCCCTCCCGGCCTAAAGGCCATGACGACTGGGTCGCCACCGGCAATGGAACGCTTGACCGCCTCGAGGATTTTATCTTTGCTCATATTAGTATCGGTATAGTGAGGGCCGAACCAATCATTTTTTGCACTGCCAATCCTCCGGGCTTCGTTGTTAATTGTAAAGGCAGCGACACACTGGTCGGGGACAGCTAGACGATTCGAGGCGTCATTTGTTAATAGCTTTGGGTCGGCAAAGTTGGGGTTAATGTAGAGTATGACCATCAAGATACTGGCGACACCACACTGGCCCTGCCGTCCTTCGCCGACGCCAGGCACGGGTAATATTCTGCCATTTCTGGAGAGCGTTGTTGGGGGAGGGGCGACGACGGGACGTTGCTTGCCGCCACCCAGTGTTTGACTCAGATTCTGGTTTTGCAGACTACTGCCACCATCCATGGCGACGATGGGCGTTGTGCCCTTAAAAGATGGCGTCTGACCGTTAAAATTTGCGACGGCGAGAATAATGATCAAGACAACGAGAATGAGGGCAACGATAACGACAATAACCACAATAATCGGCACGATTACCTCAGCGCCAGCGGCGAGGCCGACCGCGGCGACCGCCTCTTCGCCAAGCGCAGCGACCGCCGCTTTTTTAGCTACTCCAGTAGCGGCCTGACCAGCGACTTTGCCAGCCGCCTTAAGCGCCTCTTCTTTAGCGTAGCCCTTGGCGATCTCGGTGCCCTGTTCGGCCAGCGAGGGTCCGCGCCTTTCTTTTGCTTCATCATCTCCTAGGCGTTCTGCGTCGAAAAAAAAGCCAGAGGACGGTGAATCTGGCTCCTCTTCTTCAGGTTCGTTAAGGGTGGAAAAGCGCGATCGGTTATCAGTAGCCATAGGCGTGGGATTTAATCATTTTTTAATCTTTATGGTGTAGAGTTTGTCTTGATAAGTGTAATAGACAAGGCTGCCGGCCGGGTCGGTGAAGAGTGTCTCGATCTTATCACTCGGGGCGTAAATCTCGTTATTTTGGAGGCTGCCATTCAAAGTGTTGACAAGCGCCAGTTGGTTGGGTAATAAGACGGCCACGGTTGAATTATCCACAAAGCTATAGTTGCCCGGACGCGGCCGGAGCGTCAAATTACGCTTATTACTACCGCTGATATCACTCACCACGAGCTCGCCGTTGTCAGTGTAGAGAAGGCGGCTTTTGTCGGGGGAGAGGATTGGACCGGTAGCGTGACCAGATTCGGTAATGGCAGCGGGCGGTGTTTTTTGAAAGGTATCGAAAATAAAGAGATCGCCGCGCGTCTTTTTGTTGGGCGGTGTAAGTAGGAGAAGGCTGCCTGGTCCGGTGGTGAGCTTCGGTGTTGCCAAGGGAAAGTTGGCCACGGAGCGCCAGTCGAAAAGACGGACCGGGTTGGCGCCGGCTCGATCGGCTTTAATTATGGCGTGCTCACCACTCGCCATGTCTTGATAGTCGTAATAAAAACCGCTTGCATCAGCGGCCCAAGCGGTCGCACCGACGCCGCTCGGGAGCGGTCGATACTCCTGATGCAGGAGGTCGTAGCGGTTAAAGTCGTACAAGCCGACCTCGCCATTGGTTTTGTGGATGAGCGCCAGGGCAAAGTCCGGTGACCAGTCAATCTCACCAATACCGGTTAGCACTGGCGTAATTGGTACCGGTATCGGTGAAGCGGCAGTCAAGTCAAGGAGATAGAGAACGCCGCCACGCTCAAAAAAGAGCGTTTTTCGGTCACCAGAGAGGGTGAGCGATCGCAACGGGCCATCGAGAAGCCGTGTTGGCCGTGGCAGTGAAGCGAGAACGACTCGTTTCATAATTCGGCTGCCAATGCCGACATTGACCTTGAAGCTCTGACTTTGGTAGCCAGGGGCGCTGACGGCGATCATGTACTGGCCACGGTTAACGTGAAAGGTTCGATCGGCGATCGGCGTGCCATTGATGGTGACGACGGCCGTGCTTGGCACCGGGTCAATGGCAATAGTGGCTTGGAGAAAATAGCGCCAAAAAACAAAACCAGCCACGCCGATGGCGATGAGGACGAAAAATAGGGTCCAGTAGAGTCGTTTCATAATTCCCCTTACCGATGGCTTAACGAGCCGTGGCCTTAACTTTGGCGAAACCATCAAAACTAGCCAGATAAATACTGCCGCTTTTATTATCCCATAAAATGGTGAAATCATCGGCTTGGCTACTAATAGTGGTTAGCGACTGGTCTTTTTGGCCGTCGAATTGTTTAATGGTTAACGCGGCGTCATTTTTTATCCAGTAGACCACCCGACCATCACTATCATTCCAGGC
>CAZNEF010000036.1:0-2210 GCA_964572235.1 uncultured Candidatus Saccharibacteria bacterium
TGTTGTGACCGGCGCTATAAAGCGTGGTATGGTTAAAATTAATGATGAAGTCGAGATTGTTGGTCTTCGACCAACCAAGAAAACCGTGGTTACGGGTGTGGAGATGTTCCGCAAACAGCTTAACGAAGGCCAAGCTGGCGATAACGTCGGTCTTTTAGTCCGGGGTATTGAGAAAGAAGATGTTGAGCGTGGCCAAGTTTTGGCCAAGCCGGGCTCAATCACTCCCCACACCGAGTTTGATGCCGAAATTTATGTTTTGAGTAAGGATGAGGGCGGCCGTCACACGCCGTTCTTTAAGGGTTACAAACCGCAATTCTATGTTCGTACCACCGATGTGACTGGTGAAGTTGAGCTACCCGAAGGTACGGAAATGGTTATGCCCGGCGATACTGTTTCGATCAAAGTGAAGTTAATCCAGCCCATCGCGATGGAAGATGGCATGAAATTCGCGATTCGTGAAGGTGGCAAGACCGTAGGGGCCGGTGTCGTGACCAAGATCACGAAATAATTGATCCGGGAGTTTGTACCTTATGGCAAAACGTATTGATACCCAGCAGAAAATCCGCATTCGCTTGAAGGCGTACGATTATCGTATTATCGATAAGAGCGCTCGTAGGATTATCGAAACTGCTGAACGGACTGGCGCGGTTGTTCATGGTCCTATTCCCCTTCCAACCGAGAAAAATAAGGTCACAGTTTTAAAAAGCACCTTCGTACATAAGGATGCCCGCGACCAGTATGAGATGCGTACCCATAAACGACTGATCGATGTCCTAGACCCGAACCCAAAGACGATCGATGCCCTCATGAATCTTGATTTGCCAGCCGGGGTTGATATTGAAATCAAGACATAGGGCGTAATAACCGCCACGGTTCCTCAGCTTCTGAATATAACACTAACCGGAAAGATGATCACAGCCTTCACTATACGCTTCAGGCGCCATGGTTCCTGTACCAATCGCCAGAGCCACTCAAAACCAACCCGACGAAGCCACTGCGGGGCGCGCGTGACCCTACCGGCGATAAAATCAAAACTACCACCGACACCGAGCATAATCGGTACACCTAATCGCTTTTTGTAGGTATCGATAAAGAGTTCTTGCTTAGGGGCCCCGAAAGCCACGTATAAAATATCTGGTTTTGCCCTATTAATGCGTTTAATGACTGGTTCTGGATCTGTTGAGTCGGGTGTGATACCGGCTTCGGCGCCAGCGATAATTAAAGTTGGATAGCGCTTCTTCAAAGTTGCGGCTGCCGCCTGAGCGATGCCTGGCATACCGCCAACAAGATAAAGTCGCCAATGGCGTTTCGCTGCTCTCTCAGCGAGATCAAATACGAGATCGGCACCCGAGATGCGTTCGGGTAAAGCTTGACCAAGACGTCGGGCGGCCCACATAATACCGGTGCTGTCGGCGAGATTGAGGTCGGCTTGTCCTAATGCACTCCTAAATCGTGTATTGGATTGGGCGTCGACAATGAACTCCGCGTTGACGGTTGCTATTTGATGCGGCTGACCACTGATAATCCACTCATCAACAAGACTCAGAAGCTCAGTTTTGGTGAGCCCATCGACTGGAATGCCCAAAATGTCAATGCGTTTCATGAAACTCTTGCCAGGATTTGGTCAGAAAATCGAGAATCTTTTTGCGAAAGTGTATAGTACCAAAACGCTCAGCTTCTTTATTGATCTTGACATGATCAAATGTCGATTCCATAGCCTCGAACCGTCTAAGCGCACGGACTAGGCTTTCCGCTGTCGATTGATGAAAAAATAGTCCCGTCTCACCTTCGATGATCGTTTCAAGGGCACCACCGTGTCCATAGGCAATGACTGGTCGACCGTAGCTCATAGCCTCGACCGGTGCGATACCAAAATCATCCTCACCGGGAAAGATAAATGCCCGGGCGTGCTCATAATACTGTGCGATTACCGCGTCGCTTTGATAGCCGAGCCAAGCGACTGGGGCGCCGAGCGCCTGGCTCAAGCGTTCAAGACGTTTACGGTCAGCTCCTTCACCAATGATGGCTAGCGGCAACCCGATTTCGGCGCTCGCCCGAATGGCTAAATCGATTTTTTTATAAGCTGAAAGACGACTGACGATCAGGAAATAGGGTTTATCGGTTGGATTCTCACTCATGATGCCGGGCCTTGACAGCTCAACCGGTGGATAGATGACTGTCGACTCTTGATGATAATATTTTTTAATCCG
>CAZNEF010000037.1:0-2622 GCA_964572235.1 uncultured Candidatus Saccharibacteria bacterium
AACTTTGCTATGGTCGTGACCTTGCCACTGGCGAACTGATTAAAACTGGCGAGGTTGTAGGCATCATGGCCGCTCAGGCCATTGGAGAGCCGGGGACGCAGTTGACAATGAAAACCTTCCACCTTGGTGGCGTAACCGGTAAGGACATTACCTCTGGTTTGCCACGGGTTGAGGAAATTTTTGAAGCCCGCATCCCCCGTAACCCGGCCGTTTTAGCCGAAATTAGCGGTATTATCGCTATCAAAGAAGAAAAAGAGCGTCGGCTCATCCGTATTCTCTCCACCGATATCCAAAGCGAATCGTTTCCAGTCCCAGCTGACTATATTGTAAGTGTTAATAGCGGTGATGCGATCAAGGCTAAACAGGCCTTGGCGACGGCTCCCGAGCAAAAGGCTATCCGCGCTACCTTTGCCGGTACAGTGCGCGTCACTAAGACGGCGATTACAGTTACGAGTAGTGAGGCTGAGTCGCGCGAATATATCGTCCCATCGGCCTTTGTCGTGCGCGTCAAAGATGGTGATGCGGTGGTAGTTGGTCAGGAGATTACCGATGGTCACTTCGACCTTTCTCAGGCTCTAAGGCTCCGTGGTGTCGCCGACACCCAGAAATACATTATTAAAGAAGTCCAGGAAATCTATTCGACCCAGGGTCAAGCTATTAACGATAAGCACCTTGAGATTATCATTCGCCAAATGTTTTCGAAGGTTAAAGTCCTGGATGAGGGCGACACTGAGTTCCTCTCTGGTCAAATCGTCGACCACAAAGAGTTTGAAGCGGCCAATGCGGCCTTAGGTAAGAATAGAGTTCAGGCGATAGGTGAGCCGGTGATCATGGGCATAACCCGTGTTTCTTTGAAAACCGAGAGCTTTCTCTCGGCCGCGAGCTTCCAGGAGACAACCAGTGTCCTGATTGATGCGGCGATCCACGGTGCCTATGACCGCCTTCGTGGTTTGAAAGAAAATGTCATTATTGGTAAATTAATTCCTGCCGGCACCGGTTTTCACCATGATGATACTACCGTACACCAGACAACTACTTGAAAAGACCACGTATATACGCTAGAATGGTCGAGAAGCCTTAAGGATTAAGCCCCTATGCCTACTATCTCCCAACTGATTCGGAAGGGCCGAACGTCGCTCAAAAAGAAGTCGAAGTCGCCAGCTTTACAGCGTGGCTTTAATATTCTTAAAAATCGACCGATCTTCTTTCCCAAAGGCCGACCCTTTATGCGTGGCGTTTGCGTTCAAGTGCGCACCATGACACCGAAGAAGCCAAACTCTGCTTTACGGAAGATCGCCCGCGTCCGTCTGACTTCTGGCCAAGAAGTCACGGCTTACATTCCTGGCGAAGGCCATAACCTTCAGGAGCACTCAGTGGTCATGATCCGAGGCGGTCGCGTCAAGGACCTGCCGGGTGTCCGTTACCATATTGTGCGTGGCAAACTCGATACGGCTGGTGTTACTGACCGGAAGCAAGGTCGCTCGCGCTACGGAGCGAAGAAAGCCTAGCCGGTTTTCAATATATTGAAAGGAAATTATGCGTGGCAGAGCAAAGATTCGGCGATCCCAGGTACTCCCAGATCCGAAAACGGGATCGGTACTGGTGGCCAAATTTATCAATAAAGTGATGCTAAGCGGTAAAAAGCAGACGGCGCGGACGATCGTCTATAGGGCGCTTGAGCAGTTAGCGACCGCGACCAATGTCGACCAGGTTGACGCTTTTGAGAATGCCATCAAAAATGCCTCCCCATTACTTGAAGTCAAGTCGCGTCGTGTCGGTGGTGACAACTATCAGGTCCCCATGGAAGTGCGTCCGACCCGTAAGACGGCTCTTTCATTTCGATGGATTATTGAGGCGGCCCGCGCTCGTCAAGGGGCACCGATGGAGAAGTTTCTGGCCGAGGAACTGATTAGCGCCTTCAACAATACGGGGGCGGCTATCCGTAAAAAAGATGATATGCACCGGATGGCCGAGGCCAATCGCGCCTTCGCCCATTTTGCCCGGTTCTAAAAGAATGGTATAATGATAACGATGGATAGCAATATTGCTCCCCCAACCGACCCTAACCAGCTGGCGAAGCCGGAGCGTTCATCGCTCTCACGGGTCATGAGTGATTTTGGAATTGTCTCCAAGGCCGGATTCTTCTTTGTAGTTTTTACTGTTTTAGCATTAATTACTTCATTAATATTTATACTGTTGCAAGACGATAATCTTGGCCTAGGTGCCATCGGAGTAGTTGGCGGGCTGTTTTTCTTTTTCATTGTCTATGCTTCACTTGTTTTAGGCTATTATTTAATATCGCTTGCAATATCTCTTGTTAAGTCCGTAATAAATAAAGGCTTTGATAGCGAAGGAGGTAAATTTTATCATTTTGTGGTATTATTGATTTTTGTTCTAGTTGCTGTACTACTTTTTTTAAATCCTAGAATTTTTCCTTGAATATACTGATCGTTGACGTTTGCCACCTGATGATATAATATGAACGAGAACGATACAGTATAACTCCGGTAGCGACCGGAAAGTTTTTTGTGTAGAGGAGTATCTAGAACATGGCCCGCGAATATCCACTCGAAAATACCCGAAATATTGGGATTATCGCCCATATTGATGCCGGTAAGACGA
>CAZNEF010000038.1:0-3672 GCA_964572235.1 uncultured Candidatus Saccharibacteria bacterium
CCCTGACGCGGCCCAATCGCTCTTTCCACCTAGTCCAGTCGGCAGCGGCAAACGACGCGGCAAGTATCGTTATCAGCTCATTATTAAGTCCGCGCTCACCCGTATCATCCTCGATCATCTACCGGCCAATTGGCAGATCGATCCTGAACCGACCGAACTTTAGCGTGCTATAGTAGTAGGGGAGATATGCCATGGGTTCGATGAAAATTGGTATTTTTACGGAAACATATGAGCCAACGGTCAACGGTGTGGTTGTTTCAATTAATACCTTTCGCGACACGCTTGAAAGAGCTGGCCACGAGTATTTTATTTTCGCGCCGGCTAGCCCCCATCAAAAGAAAAAAGAGTCGCATATCTTCCGTTTTCCCTCATTCCATTTCCACCACGATCCGATCTATCCGCTCGCCATGCCCATGCCGTTCGTCTGGGCGCAAAAGCACCTGCCGCTCGACATTATTAAACGGCTCGACATTATTCACATCCAGCACTTTTCGATGATGGGCCAGTATGGCTTGAGCGCCGCCGCCATGTTTCAGATCCCCACCGTTTACACCTATCACACCATGGCCGAGCTCTATACGGCGCATTTACCATTTGGCTCACTGATTGCGCCGCCAGTTCGGGCCTGGTCACGTTACACAGCCAAACGCGCTAAAAATGTCATCGTCCCCACACCTTCAATCAAAGATTACCTCTACACAATTGGCGTCCGTCAGCCGATCAATGTCATTCCAACCGGTATTAAAACCCACGAGTATAGCCGGACACCGGCCGCCTACGTCGAGCACTATTATCACGTACCGACTAATCGACAACTCTTACTCTTTGTCGGCCGATTGGCCGCGGAGAAGAACGTTGATTTTTTACTCAAGGCCTATGAACAGGTACGTCTAGCCGCTCCGGAAACCCACCTCCTCATTGTTGGCGACGGTCCCGACCGATCGCGTTATGAGCAAATGGTCGCCAAAAGAGGGCTGAGCCGACACGTGACCTTTACCGGTTTCCTTGACCGACCAGAAACGATCAAACTTTTCGGTGCGGCTGACTTGTTTGTTTTTCCTTCGATCACCGACACCCAAGGTATTGTGGTACTCGAGGCGATGGCCGCCGGGACTGTGCCTGTTGCTATCGATCGGTTTGGTCCACATGACATTATCGACGATGGCCGCACCGGCGCCCTAACTGACTTGAATATCGAGGACTTTTCTGGTACAATAAGCAACTTGCTGCACGAACCGGAGAAAATGCAGCGCATGGCCGCGGCCGCTCGTCTGACATCGAAAAAGTACGACGTGACGGTCACGGCTAAAGCCATGGAAACACTCTATGCCCGAATTACCCATCAACGCCGTTCCTAATCCGATCCTCAAGCAGAAGGCCCAAAAAGTCACAAACTTCGGGCCCTCTTTGCATCGCCTCGCTCACGACATGACCGAAACAATGCGTCAAAACAACGGCATGGGGCTTGCCGCCCCGCAAGTTAACGAACAAAAACAGCTCATCGTGATTGAGTATGAGCCAACCGAGCCAGACGAAACCCGTATTCCCTTAATCATGCTCGCCAATCCATCAGTGACCAACCAAAGCAAGGAATGCGATTGGCTGCCTGAGGGCTGCCTGTCAATCCCTGGTACGGAGATACCCGTTGAACGCTCAACTTGGGTTAATGTTCTCGCTCAAGACCTCGACGGCAATCGAGTCAAGATTCGGGCTAAGGATCTTCTCGCCCGGATCTTGTTACACGAGATTGACCACCTCAACGGTATCCTGATGACCGATCGTGCCTACCCGCGGCTCAGGGAGCTAAAGGCTCTTCGCATTCTCTTCCTCGGTACGCCGGCACATAGCCTGCCTTACCTCTCCGCCCTAGTCTCGACAGATGCTCGAGTTGTGGGCGTGATTACGGAAACCGACAAGCCATTTGGTCGCAAGCAAGTACTCCAATCACCGCCCGTGAAACAGCTCGCCGAAACATTAAAGTTACCCGTCTACCAGTTTGAAAGCTTAAAATCAGACAAAGCCTATCAGAAGATCAAGGCCCTTAAACCGGATTTGGCGGTTGTCGTCGCCTATGGCCAGATAATTCCGCCAAAAATATTAGCCTTAGCGCGATTTGGCTTTTTAAATGTTCATTATTCGCTTCTACCGGCCCTTCGCGGTCCCAGCCCACACCAGAGCGCCATTTGGCAGGGTTTAAGCGAAAGCGGTTACACTATCTTCAAGCTCGACGTTGGCATCGATACCGGACCGATTATCGCCCAAGAGAAGGTAGCGATCGCGCCAAACGATACAAGCCTGACGCTCCTTGAGAAGCTGGCGACCAAATCGGTCGCGACCTTGCTCGAAACTTTGCCAGCTTATGTCGCTGGCGAGAAAAAAGCACGTCCTCAGGTTAACAGCCAGGCCAGTCAGACCCACCTTCTCACTAAGACAGACGGTCGTATTGACTGGCAGCACTCGGTGAGCCAGATCGATCGTCAGATTCGGGCCATGCAACCTTGGCCCGTCGCTTACACAGAATTTGATGGCGAACGGCTGGTCATTCATACCGCCCATATTGAAGCCCAGCGTCTCGTTATCGATGTCGTGCAACCAGCCGGTAAACAGCCGATGACCTTTTCTGACTACCTCCGTGGCAATCGAGGTAACAGATTGACATTTTTCGAGAAGACTGGTAAGGTTAGGCTTAATTAGGAGAATGCATGTTAAAGATTCGTCTCACCCGAATGGGTAAGAAACATCAGCCGAGCTACCGCATTGTCGTCATGCCGAAAGAACGACCAGTGGCCGGACAATATTTAGAGCTAGTCGGCACGTACAACCCACTCAAAGAAGAACTATCGGTCAATAATGACCGGGTCATGGAGTGGCTCAACAAAGGCGCCAAGCCCTCCGACCGTGTCGCCCGGCTCTTAAGTAAGGTTGGTCTAAAGCATACTTCAATCGTTATCAAACACTACGCGCCTAAACCAAAGGCAAAAGAATCGGCGGCCGTGACAGTGGAAACACCAGCCGAAGCCATAGTCGAGCCACAGCCAGAAGAGATTACTGAATAATATCTTGCGGTCCGCCTCATTCATCCTGTATAGTCAAAATAAGACCTAAAAAGCAGGGTCCGTCGAGCTGCTTGCAACGTATGAAGGAGTGAGTATGCAACAAGATCAAGAGTTTGTCGAATATGTCGTTAAGGCCATCGTCGATAATCCAGAAGAGGTCAAAACTGAACGTACCGTCGACGAAATGGGAGTTCTCATTACACTGGCCGTCAGCCCAGCCGATATGGGTAAGATCATCGGTAAGGAAGGTCGTACAGCAAAGGCGCTCCGCACTCTCTTACGCGTCCTCGGCGCGAAAAACAATGCCCGAGTGAACCTCAAAATTACCGAACCAGATGGCGGTGAAGTTCGCGTTCCTCATGAACCGAACAATACCGAACATGTGGAGGCGCCGACTGCCAACAATGAGACCGAAAACGCCACCGAAATTCTCTAAATATATATCAAGTAACAAGGGTCGCCCTACCTATTTTCCCTGGTCGGGACGGTGATTTTTGTAGAACCCATTGCATATCTCTATTAGGATCGAAACAGGAGAAGATTGAGGCGAAAATAAAAAACAATGAGGAAACATATCGAGATACGTTGACGAATTGTTTTTTATTTGTAGCCATCA
>CAZNEF010000039.1:0-2992 GCA_964572235.1 uncultured Candidatus Saccharibacteria bacterium
ATTATTTCCTTGGCTGAGGAGGTGCTCTAATGAAAATCCGTAAGGGCGACTCAGTCGTTATCCTCGCCGGCAAAGATCGTGGTAAGCGTGGTACGGTCGAAAAAGTAATGCGTCAGTCGCACCGGGTGGCTGTCGGTGGCATTAATATGGCGAAACGACACATTAAGCCAAGCAGCAAGTTCCCAGCTGGTGGCATTATTGAGCTGACTGTCCCCATGGACTGGTCAAATGTTAAGGTTGAAAAGGAATAGGTCATGACCCGATTGCGTGAAGCTTACAACTCGACGATTCTACCGGCGCTGCGCCAGGAACTCAGTCTTTCGAATCGCTTCGAAGTACCTCGACTTGAGAAGGTGATTGTGAACATTGGTGTTGGTGAAGCGAAGGACAATCAGAAGATGCTTGAGGAGATTACGGCCAATCTGGCGAAGATTGCCGGGCAAAAACCGGTGGTGACGAAGGCAAAAAAGTCGATTGCCGGCTTTAAGATTCGGGCCGGTCAGTCGGTTGGTTTGCGCGTGACATTGCGCGGTGATCGTATGTATGATTTTGTCGACAAGCTTGTCAATGTCAGCCTGCCCCGTGTCCGTGATTTTCGTGGTCTGGCCGCCAAGGGTTTTGATGGTCATGGCAGTTATAATCTCGGTGTTCGTGAGCAATCAATTTTTCCGGAAATTCATTTTGATTTAGTCAATAAGGTTCACGGCATGAACATTACAGTCACGACTAGCGCCTCAACCGACGCCCAAGGTTTGGCCCTACTACGCCATCTTGGCTTTCCGTTTGAGAAAGATAAGGAGTAAGTACATGGCTCGTAAAGCCCTAATTCTGAAAGCGGCGCGCAAACCAAAATTCAGCACCCGTATTGTCCGGCGCTGTGCGCTGTGCGGTCGTCCCCATGGATATATGCGTCGTTTCGGTATCTGCCGAATTTGTTTCCGTGAGCGGGCAGCGCGTGGCGAAATTCCCGGTGTCCGCAAGTCGTCTTGGTAATAACCAGTTATAAGCAGGATAAAAGCATATGGATCCCATTGCCAACATGTTAACGTCTATCCGTAACGCTCAGGCGGCTCGCCTAGCGACCGTCACGGTACCGGCGTCCAGAGTCAAACTCGCCATCCTTGCGCTATTGAAGCGTGAAGGCTTTATTGAGGGCTACGAATTGGACAAGGGGCCGAAGGCGACGCTGACGATTAGTTTGCGCTATGAAAATCGCCAGCCCGCGATAAGTCACCTCCGCCGCATCAGTAAGCCCGGCTTGCGTATCTATCGTAAGCGCTCTGAGCTCCCGCGACCCTTGAGTGGCCTTGGTATGGCGATTATTTCGACGCCGAAAGGCGTGATTACCAATAAAGAAGCCCGTAAGCTCGGTCTGGGTGGTGAAATCATCTGCGAAGTCTGGTAGGAGAATCTATGTCACGAATTGGTAAACTACAAATTACGATTCCCTCAGGTGTCACCGTTACCCAGGAAGGTAACGCGGTGCATGTTCATGGACCAAAAGGACAGCTTCGAAGCCATGTTCTGCCTATTGTCGACGTCGCTATAGCCGATGGTACTGTCAAGGTGAGCCGTAAAAATGATAGTATCGCGGCTCGCTCCATTCATGGTCTGACGCGACAGCTTATTGCCAATATGGTGACTGGGGTAACCGACGGTTTTGAAAAACGCCTCGAGCTTAAGGGAGTTGGCTATCGAGCGGCCACTGCCGGTGATACCAAGCTGACCTTAAGCGTTGGCTATTCTCACCCGGTTGACATTACGGCGCCGGCGAACACCAGTTTTAGGGTTGAAAAGAATATTATCGTCGTTACTGGTATCGATAAACAGGTCGTCGGTGAAATCGCCGCTCAAATCCGTAAAGTCCGACCACCCGAACCATATAAAGGGAAGGGTATAATGTACTTAGGCGAGCATGTGCGTCGCAAAGCCGGTAAAGCCGCCAAGGCAGGAGCATAAGATGTTTACGAAATTAAATCGTTCTGAAGCTCGTATGCGGCGAACGAGTCGAATTCGTTCCCGAGTGACTGGCACGTCGCAGCGACCGCGCTTGGCGGTTCATCGTAGCCTTACGCGCATTACCGTTCAACTTATCGACGACACGGCGGGTGTGACCCTCGCCTCTGCTTCCGACGTTGGTTTAACCGGCGCGCCCCTTGCCAGGGCGACGACTGTTGGCCAACAGATTGCCGAACGAGCGAAAACAAAAAATATCAACACCGTAGTTTTTGATCGTGGTGGTTTTCTCTATCATGGTCGAGTGGCCGCCTTAGCCCAAGGCGCTCGTGACAGCGGTCTTCAGTTCTAAATAAGGAATAACCCTATGCCAGAAGTTACCAAAATCAAAAAAATTGAAACTGAGCTTGTGCGTGGTGAGCTCGTTGAGAAAAATCCGTTTGAGGAGCGGGTTGTTTCTGTCGATCGTATTTCCCGAACCGTCGCTGGTGGCCGCCGAATGCGCTTTCGTGTCCTTGTCGTTGTCGGTAACCGAGATGGCCAAGTGGGCGTCGGTATGGCCAAAAGTAATGAAGTCGCTGGTGCGACAACGAAAGCGGTCAAGAAAGCCCGTAAAAACATGATCACCGTTCCGCTTGTCAATGGAACGATACCTCACGATATTATTTCCCACTATGGCAGTGCCCAGGTTATGCTGAAACCAGCTTCCGCCGGGACTTCCGTGATTGCCGGTGGTCCGGTCCGGGCCGTTGTTGAATTAGCCGGTATTAAAAACGTTACCTCAAAGATATTGGGGACGACGAGTAATAAGATGAACAATGTCATGGCGACCTTTGAAGCGTTACGTGATTTAAGAAAGTAGAAGACAATGCAGCTACATGAACTTACAACACCACGAAAAAATGCGAAGGGCCGGGTTGGCCGTGGCATTGCCGCTGGGCAGGGCAAAACCGGGGGCCGCGGGACCAAGGGTCAAAAGGCGCGCACTGGCTACAAAATCCCGAAACGGATTCCCGGCATGATGTCCGCGTCTGAT
>CAZNEF010000040.1:0-1783 GCA_964572235.1 uncultured Candidatus Saccharibacteria bacterium
AACTGGTTTATTAATCAATAGCATTATTTGTCCTTACCAAAAATCTCTTGAGCCTTGACCACGGCCGCTTCGGCCATGACGATGACATCAAAGTTTAAAACGTCATAAGCATTCAGGTCATTGACAGTGGTCAGCGCGGCAGCTTGGAGGTTACGGGTCGCTTGCAGTAAAGCCGGGTCGTAGGCCGGAACAACGAGTAATACCGAAGTTGCTTCGGGGGCGATCGTAGCGATGAGCCCAAGCGCTTGCTTGGTTTTCGGCTCGCTAATCGACAGATTGTCAACAACGATAAGCTTATGATCGGCAACTTTGACGGAAAGGGCCATGGAGAGAGCTAGTCGTTTCATCTTGACTGGCAAACGCTTGCCGAAATTGGCATCGCTACGTGGACCAAAGGTGATACCGCCACTTCGCCAAAGTGGCGAGCGACTCGATCCAGCTCGCGCTCGACCGGTCCCTTTTTGCTTCCAGGGCTTTTTACCGCCGCCCGAAACTTCACCGCGAAGTTTAGTGTGGGCATTACTTTGACGAGCATTGGCCAAATAGGCAACAACGGCCTGATGCAAGACAGTGGTTTTCGGCGTCGTCGTAAAAAGGGCGGGTAGCTCTGGGGTAATGATCTTAGGGCTCATAGTATCTGGCCTCGCACTTCGACAACTGTACCATTCGATCCGGGAACGGCGCCTTTAATCAGTAGGATGTGCTTATCCGGGTGAACCTCGACAATTTCCAATTTTTTAATCGTCACCCGATCATCGCCGAGATGGCCAGGCATCCGACGCCCCTTAATAACGTGTTGCGGGAACATTGAGCCGATCGAACCCGGGGCGCGATGGTGGTCTGAACCGTGTGTTTCTGGGCCGCGGCTAAAGTTGTGGCGCTTAATCACTCCCTGGAAACCTTTACCCTTGGAAATACCAACGACATCGACTTTATCACCGGGCTCGAAAGCCGAAACTTCAAGCGTCGAGGCGATATCCGGTAGCGTTTCGGTTCGAAATTCCTTAACGACCGCCATTGGGTGTTCAACACCAGCTTTTTTGAGCTGTCCAGCCAAAGGTTTAGTCACCCGTTTCGCGCTCCCAAAGCCAACGATAACCGCCTGGTACCGATCCTTTTCCAGCGTTCGATGGCCTAAAACGATATTAGGCGTCGCCTGAATAGCGGTGACCGCTATCATCTTGCCATCAGTCGTAAAGACTTGGGTCATGCCAATTTTGGTACCGATAATTGCTTTCATAAAAGATTTCCTTATTGGTCCGAGGCTGACGGACATGAGGGGGATTGGCGCGACTCGCTTTCACAGGCATAAATTAAGACCGGGAACTCAACCGCTTAAGCGGTGGTTGTCCTGGCTCTACGTTTATGTAAAGATAATACCAAATATATTTTGAATGCGCAAGGGTTTGGGATGATTGAACCAAACGGCCTAACTCTGTTATTATGAGGAGCGAATCGCGAGAGTAGTTCAGCGGTAGAATGCTTCCTTCCCAAGGAAGAGGTCGGGGGTTCGAATCCCCTCTCTCGCTCCAGGTTGATTTCCAGCTTCGAAACTGGTACTATTTGTCTGTTCATGGACCCGTAGCTTAGCTGGTTTAAAGCGCCTCCCTGTCACGGAGGAGATCACCGGTTCGAATCCGGCCGGGTCCGCCAGGATATAAAGGAACCGCTGTCAAGTGGTTGTTTTATATCCTGATGATTCTGATCGGCGGATGAGAACCGGAAGCTGCGTAGCAGTCGGTTCGTAAGCAAGGTTTGGCGCAGAAATTTATGCGGCAATTTA
>CAZNEF010000041.1:0-9549 GCA_964572235.1 uncultured Candidatus Saccharibacteria bacterium
CAATCTACTACGGACACCAACGACTTGGTATCGAAAAAAGACATTTCTTTCTCTATAAGTTTCGCACTATGCGGCTTGAGTACTGTACCGGACAAGGTTTTAGCGGTAAATCCGATCGCGAAATTTTCCATGAGAACTTTCAAAATCCACGACTGATTAAAGAATTTCAGAAACAACAAAAGCTGAAAGATGATCCTAGGGTTACCCCATTCGGTCAGTTCCTCCGCCAAACGAGTCTCGACGAGTTACCGCAAATCTTCAATGTTTTCTTGGGCAGTCTTTCGCTGGTCGGCCCGCGGCCGATCGTTGATGTCGAGCTCGAAAAGTATGGCCAGTATAAGCACCGCTTATTTATGGTTAAGCCCGGTATGACTGGCCTTTGGCAAGTCAGCGGCCGAAGCGACATGCCTTATAAAGAGCGGGTCAAACTCGACATGTATTATATTGAAAACTGGTCGATGTGGAATGATTTGGTCATACTCCTCAAGACATTCTTCGTCGTCTTGTTTCGTCGTAATGCTTACTAGTGCAAATGAGTTCTATGAAAGTCGCCCTGATTCACGAATATCTGACCAGTTTCGCCGGTTCGGAACAGGTCCTTCTGGCTTTACATGAGATGTATCCTGAAGCGCCGATCTATACGGCTATGTATTACCCGGATCGGTGTCCGCAGTTTGCCCGAGCCGATATTCGCACCTCTTTTTTACAGCACTGGCCGCGCATCAAAGAGAAGCTCTATATCCCACTCCTTCCGCTAGCCGTGGAGGGTTACGATCTCTCCGAGTACGATCTCGTCATTTCCGATTCGCATATCGCCACTAAGGGGGTGATTACAAAGCCAGGCACAGTCCATATATGCTATTGTCACACCCCAATTCGCTATGCTTGGTCACCAGAGATTGATCCGCGCGCTTCAGGCAATAGCTTGCGTCGCCTGGCCAATCACTATCTCCGTTTTTGGGATGTCTACGCGGCCAAACGCGTCGATCACTGGGTGGCTAACTCCAGCTATATTGCCAAGCGGATTAAAAAGTATTATCGGGCTGAGGCTGAGGTTATTTACCCACCGGTCGATATTACCCAACTCCAGCCGATTGAATCGGCGGTCCTCGATTATTATCTTTACTTTGGTCGGCTAATTGACTACAAAAAAGTCGATCTTATTGTTGAGGCCTTCAACCGACTGGGGACTAAACTCATTGTCCTCGGTCGCGGACCAATGCTCCGTTCACTCCAAGCACTGGCCAAACCGAACATTGAATTTATCACCGATTATCTGTCGTATGAAGACATTAGCCAGCTCTTTTCCAAGGCTTCAGCGATGATCTTTCCCGCCGAGGAAGATTTTGGTATTGGCATGGTTGAGATGCTCGCCTGCGGCCGGCCAGTCATCGCTTACGGGGTTGGAGGTGCCACAGATATTATCGAGCCTGGTGTTAATGGAGAATTCATCGATAGCCAGACGGTTGAGGCAATCGTGGCTGCGGTTGCGCGTTTTGATCCGATGCGTTACGATAAAAAGGTCATTCGACATTCGGCTCTACGCTTTAGCAAAGCCGTATTCCAAAAAAAGATGCGCGAGCTTATTGAACACTCCAGCTGAGAAAGGTAATTAATGGAGCTTAAAGACTATATGCGGATAATCGCAAAAAGTTGGAGTACGATTTTTGGCGTTGCCGTCGTTATTGCACTTATCACTATTGCCTGGACGCTTTTACAAACGCCGAAGTGGGATGCGAGCAATACGATCGTCGTCAATAAGGCCAATCCCGTGCCGCAACGCGGGGCCAGCTACTACCAGTACGACAAATATTACTCAATTCAGGCCAGCTCGCTTTACGCTGACACGCTTGGCGCTTGGCTGTCTAGCCCCGATACAGCGACGGAAATCTACCTCACGGCTGGGTTGCCAGTGCCCAGTGTCAGCCTTAAAAAGCTGGCCAAGATCTTTAAGCCACGTCAACAGCCGCCAGTAACTTTAAATATTACGGTCACTGATCGCGACAAAACAAAGGCTCAGACTCTAGTCAATGCCGCCGTCAAGGTCATTAGCTCAAAGGTCGAGAAACAGCGTAAGGCTGACGACCCTGACCAGTACTTTACATTAATTAGCGGTCGAACTGTGGTCGCCGAAAATAAACAAGATATTGTTGTTAACACCCTTCTTGGTCTAATCGGCGGATTAATGGTTGGTTTTATTACTGCCTTCCTGCGAGAATATTTGCACGACTAAAACGAGATCAGCCCATGCGTTATGTTGACGGTCTGACGAACCCAAAGGTTTACCATCGACCGCCGAAACGTGTGCGTCCAGTTCTAGATATCCGCAAAATCAAGTGGAAACGTATTGCTGCCATTATACTAATCGGCGCGCTGTTATCATATTTTGCCGGGCCACGTCTTACTTCCCTCGCTCGGCAGGTTCAGCTCGCCACGGTACTGACGAATGGACGCTATCTCGTACTTTTTCAAAATGATGCCGAAGTTAGGGCATCGGGTGGTTTCATCGGTTCATTTGCGGTTATTCAAGCACGTAGCGGTACGATTAAACCGCTTTATTTTGAGACAAATATTTATAAATTGGACGATCCCTTTGCTCTACAGGTAAAAATAACGCCGCCGGGTCCGCTTCACGAGGCCATTGGCGAGCGCGGTTGGGCGCTGCGCGACTCGAACTTTGCTGCCGATTTTCGTCAAAGCGCGCCAACAGCGGAGTGGTTTTTCGAGCAGGAGGCAAAACATACAACCGGACCGCGCCAAGTCGAACTTGACAAAGCCTTGAATGGTAATTATCGCGTCGATGGTGTCATTGCTGTCAATATGAGCGCCTTTTTCGATGTGCTCGATGCCACTGGACCCATAATGATTCCTGGCGATAACGTGACGGTCAACAAGGACAATTTCTTCCCGATCGTTCAGCAGGTTGTGGAGATGGATTATTTTAAAGATGCGGCTAACGCCGTGAAAAATGAACCAAAAACAATTCTCCAGAATCTGTTTCCGGTGGCCATAAAAAAAGTTGAGGGCCTGCCGAAAACGACGCAATACCGTTTACTCACAACACTACTGCACACAAAAAAAATTGTCATCTACAGCCATGATGAAAAGGCTGAATCCGATTTAGTGAGTGAAGGTTGGGCCGGCGCTATTCCGGCCATTCAGAAGCCAAGCGATTTTTTAGCGGTTATTCGCAGCTCTCACGGCGCCAATAAAAGCAGTTTAGACATCAATCCGATTTATACGTACAGTGTCGATACGAAGGACAACAAGACGGCGATAGTTAAGCTGGCCATAGTCTTGGAACATACTGGTAATGGTGAATGGCCGAGCGGTGTCAGCCGTGAGTATCTACGCGTTTTAACGGCGAAGCAAGCAACGCTTATTTCAGCCCTCCACAATGGCCAGACTGTGACGGAAAAGATCGATATTGGCGTCGAGGCCGATAAAGCGGCCTTCGGCTTTTGGCTGAATACCCAACCGCAGTCTAGCCAGACAATGACCCTCACCTATGAGATACCATTAGCCGCTATCCAAAAAGGTAAATACCAGCTCGCGCTGTTTCGTCAGCCCGGTGGAAACTCAGCAGATCTTACGGTTAATTACAATGGCAACGAGCTCTATCAAGGCCGATTGACTGGTGATCGAGTGATTGAAAATTGAGCTCTATCCTGGTATAATATAGCTGACTGGGAGATGCGGTCCCTTTTTATGGTGAACTCATTGCCAGCTCGCTTGGAGGCATTTTATGGCTGATCAAACAGAATATACAGCGGCCAATATTACCGTTCTTGAGGGTCTTGATCCAGTACGTAAGCGACCCGGTATGTATATTGGCGGTACCGGGATCGAGGGACTGCATCATCTAATTTGGGAAGTCCTCGATAACTCAATCGATGAGGCCATGGCCGGTCACGCCGACCAAATCGTGGTGACGCTCCATAAAGACAATCGCGTTTCTGTATTTGACAACGGCCGGGGCATCCCGGTCGACAAGCATGTCCCCAGCGGTAAATCGGCACTCGAGATTGTGCTCACTGTCCTGCACGCCGGCGGTAAGTTTGGCGGCGGTGGCTATAAAGTTTCCGGCGGTCTTCACGGCGTTGGCGTTTCCGTTGTCAATGCCCTTTCGACCTATCTGCGGGCTGAGGTTTATCGTGATGGCAAAATCTATGCCCAGGAGTATGATCGTGGCACGCCGCGTAAGAATGTTGAAACAATCGGAAAAACCGAACGACGCGGCACCTATATTGTCTTCGATGCGGACGCAAAAATTTTTCCGGAAATTAAATACAACGTCAGAACAATCATTGATCGGATGCGTCAAAAGGCCTACCTAACCAAAGCGATCACCATTACTTTTATCGATGCCCAAGCGAATGAAGCGGAAACTGATAAGATTGGTAAAGGTTTCGAGCCGCCAGATGGTGAAACGTACACCTTTTACTTCGAGGGTGGGATCGCCTCGTATGTGCGTCATCTCAATAAGGGCAAAACAGTACTCAACGAACCACCCTTTTATATGGAAAAGATTGACCACGACACGACCGTTGAGGTCGCTATTGCCTACACCGATGACTTTAATGAGCATGTTTACAGCTTCGCCAATACCGAATATACGGTTGAGGGCGGCACCCATTTAACCGGCTTTCGCACGGCCCTGACTCGGGTCATTAACGATTACGGTCGGAAGAATAATCTGACCAAGGACGAAGGTCTCTCCGGTGACGATGTTCGTGAAGGCTTAACGGCCGTCATTTCCGTTAAACTCCGCGATCCCCAATTTGAGGGTCAGACGAAGGGCAAACTTGGCAATCCAGAAATCCGCACGATTGTCGATGCTGCCGTGGCTGAGCACCTGACCATGTATTTTGAAGAGCACCCGGCTGAGGCGCGTCGGGTGATTGAAAAGTCTTTGCTTTCACTGCGCGCTCGCTTAGCCGCCAAAGCCGCCCGGGAGACGGTTATTCGCAAGGGGGCGTTAGAAGTGATGACGCTACCGGGAAAGCTGGCCGACTGTTCTGAACGTAATCCGGCAAAGTCAGAGCTCTATATTGTTGAAGGTGATTCAGCGGGTGGAAGTTGCAAGCAAGCTCGGGATCGACGGTTCCAGGCTGTATTGCCATTGCGTGGTAAGGTCTTGAATGTTGAGCGGGCGCGACTTGATCGGATGCTCGGATCGGACGCAATTAAACATCTTATTGTCGCTCTGGGGGTCGGAGTTGGGGAGACCAAAACCATAGAGAAACTCCGTTATGGTCGCGTCATTCTCATGACCGATGCCGATGTCGATGGTTCGCATATCCGAACCCTTCTATTGACCCTCTTATATCGCCACTATCCAGAGTTGATTCATAACGGTCACATTTATATCGCTCAACCGCCACTTTATGCGATAAGTAAGGGCAAGGAAAAACACTATGCTTATTCAGACGATCAACGCGATACAATTATTGATGACCTGACCAAGAAAGGGACCAAGAAAGAGATGCCCGAAGAGGTCGCTGACGATGAGGAGAGCGACATGGTAAACGAAAAGATTGGCCTTACTAATTATAGTATTCAGCGCTATAAAGGGTTGGGTGAGATGACTGCCGAGCAGCTCTGGGACACGACGATGAATCCGGCCAACCGTACTTTGCTTCAGGTTGACGTGCATGACGTCGCGCGGGCTGACGAAGTTTTTTCGATGCTTATGGGTGACGAAGTGGCCCCGCGGAAACGGTTTATTCAAACGCACGCGCAATATGTGAAAAATCTTGATGTATAGAAGGACTTATAATGCCAGAAGAAGAAATTGAACCAACAGCCGATGTGACGAACGACCAACAACCCAAACCGCAAGCATCCGAAGGAGCTCGCCAAACCGAATTCGGTTTGGTCAGATCCCAGCCTCTGATTAGTGAGATGCAGGATTCGTACTTGGCCTACGCTATGTCAGTCATCGTCGCCCGGGCCTTACCAGATGTCCGTGATGGTCTCAAGCCAGTTCATCGACGAATTCTTTATGGTATGAACGAGATGGGTCTGCGCCATACAGCCAAACACCGTAAAAGTGCGAAAATTGTCGGCGAGGTCATGGGTACATATCATCCTCATGGTAACATAGCTATTTACGATACGCTTGTCCGCTTGGCCCAGGATTTTTCGATGCGCTATCCACTGATCGATGGCCAAGGCAACTTTGGTTCGATGGATGGCGACCCACCGGCCGCTGATCGTTATACGGAGGCGCGCCTTAAAGCGATTAGTACCGAAATGTTGTCTGATATCGAAAAGGAAACCGTACCTTTTGTCAATAACTACGACTCAACCACTACCGAACCCAGTGTTCTACCGGCGAAGATTCCCAATCTTCTCTTAAATGGTCAGCAAGGGATTGCCGTGGGTATGGCCACATCGATCCCGCCCCATAACCTAACTGAGGTTTGTGAGGCCATATCGATCTTAATTAAAAACCCCGAGGCGACCATTGACGAGCTGATGGAGCATATTAAAGGGCCGGACTTTCCAACGGCTGGAGTAATTTACGGTGGTGATGATATTAAGAACGCCTACGCTACCGGTCGGGGCCGGGTAGTAGTCCGGGCGGTGGCTGAGATTATGGAGCGTAAAAATGGTCATACGATTTTAATCAGTGAAATCCCATACCAAGTCAATAAATCAGATTTAATCGAGAAGATGGCTGATTTAGTGAAGCTCAAGAAAATTGAGGGCATTGCCGATATTCGTGATGAATCAGATCGGAAAGATGGTGTTCGCATCATTATTGAGCTCAAAGCCAATGCCTACCCGAAAAAAATCTTAAACCGCCTCTATGAGATGACGGCCATGCAAACTGTCTTTCATTTCAACATGCTTGCCTTGGTGGACGGTATTCAGCCGCGTATCTTAACCCTCAAAGAGATTCTCCAGGAATTCATAAAACATCGCCAAGTTATAGTAACGAAGCGGACCGAATATGATCTCCGGAAAGCCAAGGAACGGGCGCATATTCTTGAAGGCTTAAAGATCGCCCTAGACAATATTGACGAGGTAATTAAGATCGTTCGCGGCTCGGCGACACGGCCAATCGCCCATGCCGCCTTAATGAAAAAATTCCAACTCACGGACTTACAGTCAACCGCCATTCTGGAGATGCGTCTTCAGACCTTGGTTGGTCTTGAGCGCGCTAAAATTGAGGCTGAGCTGCAGGAAAAGTATGCCTTGATTAAGGAGCTCGAAGCCATTCTGGCCGATCCGTCGCGCATCCTCGCCATTATTAAGGATGAGCTTGCCTATATTAAGGAAAAATATGGCGACGTCCGTCGCACTAAGGTTATTCAGTCCAGTCTTAAAGCCTTTCGGGCTGAGGACCTCATACCGAATGAACAGGTCATCGTCACCTTGACGCGCGGCAACTACATTAAGCGCGTCCCGATCGAAACTTATCGTAGCCAAGGTCGTGGCGGCAAGGGCGTCATGGGTATGGAGACGAAGGAAGAGGATGTCGTCGAGCACCTAGTGATCACTGAGACGTTGCATGACATTATGCTTTTCACTAATAAGGGGCGGATCTTTTCGGCCAAAGTTTATGATCTGCCAACCGCCTCTCGGACGTCGAAGGGCACGGCCATGGTCAACTTACTGCAAATTAACGCCGATGAAAAGGTAACGGCCTTTCTGACTTTCGACCCCAAAGCGAAAACTGACGCCAAGTATTTTGTGATGGCGACGAAGCGTGGCGTCATAAAAAAGACGGAGATTGCCGCTTATCAAAATGTGCGCAAAACGGGCATGATCGCTATTAAGCTAAACGATACTGACCAGCTCAATTGGGTCAAGACCTCAACCGGTAAAGACGCGGTCATTATGGTCTCGCGTGACGGTCAGGCGATTCAGTTTCCCGAAGTCGATACTCGACCGATGGGCCGCTCAGCCGCCGGGGTGCGGGGCATGAAACTCCGGGCTGATGACGAGGTCATGGCCATGGATGTCGTCTCTTCAGAACCAATCGTCAAGGGCGAACAACGTAAGCGTGTCGTTGAACCCGATTTATTGGTCGTGCTCGAGAACGGGCTAGGCAAGAAGACACCGCTAAGTCAATTCCGTGACCAGTCACGTGGCGGCGTCGGCATTAAGGCGGCGAAGGTCACCGATAAAACCGGCCAGCTCGTTGAGGCTTTCATCTCTTATGGTGACAATGGCGATGTTATCATTGTTTCGCACCAAGGCCAGGTGATTCGCCTGCCCTTGAAGTCCGTGAAGCGGCTTGGTCGCGACACCCAGGGCGTGACTTTGATGCGCTTGCCGAAAGGCGATCGCGTTGCTTCGGTGAGTTTAGCGCAGACGATAGCTGGCGAAATTGAGCTGCCGCCGATTGAGGGGTTACCGATAACGGAGAGTTAGGTTGATTAAACAATGTATATAATATATATAGAGTATGAGATCTTTAATTGAATTGAGTCTGCTTGCTAGTCTAACGTGGGTAGCTTCGTGGGCTGGTAGCCACGGAGCGCTTCTTCCACTCGTCTGGTGGCTGATAGCGATAATTCTTGCTGGATTATTAATAACCGACGTAACGAGGAACTTCAGGAAGCCTAAGAGAGCTCCTGTTGACAAATCGTAACCCTAGGTGTACTTTAAAGACACTTGCCCGGTGTGATGAACATCGGGGGTTTTTTGCGACTAATTGCCCTGGTATTTTTGCAGGTTTGAGAGTAGAATATTAGCATGAATCCGAAACCACAGCAACGACGCCAAAGAATCTTCGCTTTTATTGATAGCCAAAACCTTAACCTGGGAATCGGAAAAGATGTTTACCGTGGCAGGAAGAAGGTTTACTCTGGCTGGAAGCTCGATTTTGCCAAGTTTAGACGCTATTTAGCTGACAAATTCCGTGTTTCTAAGGCATTTCTTTTTATTGGTTACATTAAAAATAATGAATCAATGTATAGCAAGCTCAAATCTTTTGATTACGACTTAGTATTCAAGCCGACAACTAAAGATAACGAGGGGAAACCAAAAGGTAATATTGACGCTGAGCTGGTTTTACACGCTTCGGCGATTCAATTTGATAAATACGACCAGGCTGTTGTTGTCTCTGGCGACGGAGACTTTTATTGCTTACATGAGTTTTTAAAGCAAAAAGATAAGCTACGGGCTATCGTGATTCCGAATGCAAAATCAGAGTCCTCATTGCTTAAAGAATTTCACCGATATAAGGTCTTCATTGAATTTGAAAAATCAAAATTAGAGTATAAAAAATGAGAGGCGTTGCGCATAACACGTAGTTATACGTTCGTTTCTCCCTCGTGATGTTTCAATAGTATCGAAATAGTGACTAATTGTCAAGTATCTGTTAGCGTCCAACGCAATATAGTGCGATCAAATCATGTTAGCAGAACTCCAACGTCTACAAATACTCATTAAAACGTTAACGCAGCAGTTACAAGACAAGCGCCTTGAAAACGTACAACTTCAGGCCCAGCTTGCGACACCTGTCGTTAACCCTGAAGAACAACAGGCACGACTTGCATTGCAGCACCAGCTTGAACTGATTCAGGTTGAGCA
>CAZNEF010000042.1:0-2366 GCA_964572235.1 uncultured Candidatus Saccharibacteria bacterium
TCGATCAAAAACAGAGCCGCGTTGCCGAAATCGAAGCCCAAATGCAAACGCCCGGCTTTTGGTCCGATCATATTGCGGCCTCCAAGCTTGCCCAGGAACTGGCTCAGCTTAAAGAGGTCATTGATAACTATGAGCTTGTCGCTCTCGATCCGACCGATCCCGAAGCCGCCAAGCTTCTCGAGTCGCTCGAATTGGCGACACTTTTTAGTGGTCGATACGACTTAGACAACGCTATTTTAAGCATCCACGCTGGGGCTGGTGGCACCGAGGCTCAGGACTGGGCGAGTATGCTCCTGCGCATGTTTCAACGTTACAGCGAACGCCAAGGCTGGTCGGTCAATATCCTCGATAGTTCGCTCGGTGAGGAGGCGGGACTCAAGTCAGCAACCCTCGAAATTAAAGGTCAACAGGCCTTTGGTCATCTCAAAAGTGAGGCTGGCGTTCATCGGCTGGTGCGCATTTCACCCTTCGATGCCGACAAGGCGCGCCACACCTCTTTTGCTCTTGTCGAAGTCATCCCCGAGGTTGAGCAGGCCGGACAAATCGATATTAAGCCCGACGAACTCAAGATTGATGTTTTCCGTTCCGGTGGCCACGGCGGTCAATCGGTCAACACGACCGACTCGGCGGTCCGTCTGACACACCTCCCAAGCGGTCTCGTGGTCAGCGTTCAGAATGAGCGTTCGCAACTTCAAAACAAGGAAAAAGCCTTAAAGATTCTGAAATCGCGCCTACTCATCCGCCAAGACGAAGCGGAACGGCGTCAGCACAATGAGCTGCGCGGCGAGCACATTTCCGCCGAGTGGGGGAATCAAATACGTTCCTATGTCCTTCACCCCTATCAAATGGTGAAGGATCACCGCACCGGCTATGAGACCAGCAATACCCAGGCCGTTTTGAACGGCGAACTCGATGATTTCATGGCCAGTTATTTGCGTATGGTCGCCAATCGGGTATAATCCAACGTGAGTGAAAGGAGTAAATAACCATGCTCGACAAAATGAAACAGCTTTACGATATGCAAAAAAAGGCGAAGCAGATCCAAAAAGAGCTTAAGGAGACGGAGATTGAGGCGAAGTCAGGCGATGGGGGAGTGACGGTTGTTTTTAATGGCGAGGTTCATATTGTCGACGTCAAAATCGATGCGTCGCTTTTAGCCCCGGAAAAGAAGCAACTACTCGAGCAGGCCATTAAAAATACGACCGCCCAAGCGATTGCCAAAGCCCAGGCTATCGCCGCCGTCAAGGCAAAAGGAATGATGGGGGACTTGGGTATTAAATTGCCGGGCATGTAACGAGGGTGCAAAGATGAAGCTAGTCGTTGGTCTAGGAAACCCAGGTCAAGAGTACATCGGGACGCGTCATAACGTTGGTTTTATGGTGCTCGATGATTTGGCGACCATTCTTGAGGCTAAATATTGTACGACATCAAAATGGGAGGCGGAAATTTTCGAGTCGACGCTTGAGGGTGAAAGGGTCATTTTCATGAAGCCGCATACTTTTATGAATCTTTCCGGCGTTCCGGTTAGCCAGGTGGCGAACTATTATAAACTTGAGCCGAAAGATATCTGGGTTGTAAGTGACGATCTCGATCTGCCTCTCGGACGGGTGCGCGTTCGTGAAGCTGGTACATCGGGCGGCCACAATGGCCTCAAATCGGTCGCCACGTCTCTTGGCACCGAAGATTACTTTCGGATTCGCGTCGGTGTGAACTCACCAGAGCGTAGTGACAGCGGTGAGCCTGAAGCCTCAATCTTCGTTCTGCAGCCCTTTGAAGCACGCAACGCTGCACTTCTTGAAAAAGTTAGAGCGGCAACGGTCGAGACTATCATCAGAAGTTTGAAGGCGAAAAATCTGCTGAGTCATACCTTCACTATTGACGCTGCACCCTAAATCTGTTAATCTAAGCACATTAGTAGCGCAGAGGCAATGGGTTCAGTGGGAGTCGGCATCGGTTATCGATCGACGTTTGGACCACACGAAAGGAAACAAATGGCCCGCAAAGAAGAAGAAAAGCGCGAGAGCTACTCGGAAAGCGAGGAGCGGACCGAAGCTCTTTTTGATAAGCTTAAAGCGCCGTCCGAAGAAATGGTCGTTGCTGCCAGTGACTCGACTGGCGACGCTGCCAAGTCGACAAAAAAAACGGCCCACAAACCGACTCGTCAATTCACGCATGGTGCCAAGCATCGCCTCGCTCTTACGCAAGTCGATAAAAATAAAGTTTATCCCTTAGCCGAAGCCCTGGAACTGATCAAGAAGAACGTCTACATTAAGTTTGACGGCTCTCTCGATGTCCATGTTCGTCTGACCGCCGCTAAAAAAACTGAGGATAGCGTACGCGGTGTCGTTACGTTACCACACGGTACC
>CAZNEF010000043.1:0-2684 GCA_964572235.1 uncultured Candidatus Saccharibacteria bacterium
CTCAGGCCCATCAAAACAAAACGCCGAACAAGCGGCGGCCCAAGACGCCCTCAAAAATATCGAGGGTTGAACTTATTAAATTATTTCTCTACTTCAGGATTTGGCAACTCAGCTAAGCAGAACGGCCGAATTTTGGTGTAAATATCATAGGCCCGTCGAACAAAGCTGGCATTGGGCGCAATATCATGGGGTAAAAGCGGATCCTGTTTCACGACTTCAGCGTACCGATAGACTAATTTTTTAGCGCGAAAGCGAGTTATCGGCTCACCGAGAACAAAGGTCGACAAGTCTTTCTCGGCAGTCGATAAAAACTGGCGATAGACACTTTCTAGCCGAGACCAGTCCCAGCTCTTTTGCGTCAAGAGGATGTTTTGATATGTTTCCGTCATCTCGCACGTCTCAAGCTGAATGACATTATCGGCAAGATTAAGTTTCTTGGCAATGAGTTTAATGCTCTCCTTCCTATCCCAAGGAGTTAGCCAAACGCTCGAGTTAAGTAGCCCATAACCTTCACGGCGTAAGGCAGCCCGCAGTTGGTCACGCATCTTTCGCTTTGATTCGGGGATATCAAAAATAACAATTCGCCAACGATTATCCCAGGACGGAATACCCTCTTTCTTTATCGAATCAAGGGTTCGGTTGAGTTCATTAACACCATGATTCGTAATACTGTAATGATCGATCCGTTTTAGTTTTTTTACGACCCAACCCCGGTTGACAAGACGACCAAGCGAAGAGAAAATAATCTGCCGGCTCGAGTGACTAAAGTAGTGACGAATAGCCTCGGCTGGGGCTTCGCCGAGGTCATCAAGGAGAATAAGAAGTTCATCAAGTATGGTCATCGAGCTCCGAAACTAGTTACGACCGCTCCGTCTATACTACGTCTTACCGACATCGACTGTCAATGGAAAGTCAGCCGAGACCTAATCGAGTTTTGAAATAAGTTCTAGCGCGGCCACGGTTGCCAGGTAAAATTATTAAATCCATAATCAAGGACTTGACGTGCAACCTCAGCGCTGGCTTGTGGCGCACCGCTATAGGTACCATAGATTGCGGCAATCAAACGGTGGCCATCGCGCATAGCGGCCACAACCAAGCAATGACCAGCCCCACCATCTGGTGTTTCGGGAGTAAATCCGGTTTTACCACCAATGATACCCATGTAATGCATCTCATCAGTCACTAAACGATTTGAATTTTTCAGCGTATGAACATACTGCTGAGGTGAGCTATAGACATAATTCGCCATACCAACAATTTTTGCTAGCTCGGGGTACTGAAGAAGCCCGCTTAAGGCTTTCGTCATATCGGCCGGTGTTGAGTAGCCGAGATCGTCAAGACCAGCTGGGTCAACAAAATGTGTGTTCTCCATGCCAAGCCTTGAAGCGAGTTGGTTCATCTCGTCCACAAAGGCAGCGACACCGGCTTGGCCACCACGTGGAGGCATGAGCTCCGAAAGCTGTACAGCCGCGTCATTGCCAGAAGCCATAAGTAGACCATAAATTAACTGACGGACGGTGGCCGTTTCACCGATGCGGTATCCAACCAGAGAACCAATTTGGTTAATTGCATTTTTCGAAATATAGGTCGGTTGATCAAGGTTCGTGAATTGCTCGATCGCCACTTGAGCCGTAACGATTTTTGTCGTACTCGCCACCGCTCGACGTATGTCAGAATTCTTGGCATATAGAACAATTTTTGTCGCATCGTCTATGAGTACCACCGCATTGGCGGCAAAATTCGGTCTTGGGCTTGTTGGCGACTTAACAGGCACTGGCGGTAAGCTGATCGATTTGAGCGTTGGTAATTCGCTCGTGATCACATCTGAAGCAAGGGCATGGTCAATTGTTTGACCCTTGTCTGGTTTGCCCAACGGCTGGCTCGTACCGATAACTGTCACTAAAAGTGCGAGGGTAACAACCAAAAGATGACGCCACTGTTTAGGTAACTTTTTGCGGGCTATTGGTGTTCGCAGACCAGACCCTGGAACACGCCGCGGTGAAACTGAGACTGTTGGCATAGGATTGATAATCTTCCCCTCCATTCTAGAGTCTTAGGGCGTTAATCGTTTAACACCGCGGTAGATGTATGAAATTTCTCGAATACTTTCAACAGCAAACAATTTGAGCAGGAGACGCTCCGGACCATGGCCATAGCCACCGTGGGGTGGGCAACCGTACTTAAAGAAGTTAAGATAATACTGCATCGGCTCAAGCGGTAGGCCCTTTTCTTGGGCCTGAGAGCACAATATTTCATACCGATGCTCACGCTGTGCCCCGGTGGTGATTTCGATACCGCGCCAAAGCAAGTCAAAACTCTTGGTTAATGTCGGATCAGAGTCTAATCGCATATGGTAGAAAGGCCGAACGCTTGCTGGATATTCGGTCACGAAAACAAACTCATGCCCATGTTTTTCTTTAATAAGCTCAGAAAGACGGCGTTCCTCTTCTGGACTTAAATCGCCCTCACGTTCACTGGGGACGGCTACCGATCGTAGAAGTGACTTCGCTTCCTCCATGGTCAGCTGAGGGAAGGGTAATGTCGGTACGACGACGGCCTGGCCATAATGCAACTTGATTTCGTCTTCATGTCGTTCTTTAACCTGTTGGAGCGCATAGCTCACCACTTCGCTATGGACAGTTATGACGTCTTGGTGCGAATCAATAAAGGAAATTTCGGCATCG
>CAZNEF010000044.1:0-2088 GCA_964572235.1 uncultured Candidatus Saccharibacteria bacterium
GAAAACAAACAAAGATATTTCTCCATATGTACCAATTATTAACCGCGAAAATGCCCAGGTCTTAGCTGACCAGGTTGCCTCTGCGGTTATCGGCCCGCAAACTAGCTACATCGGGAAGCCGATGCTACCGGAGACTGTCGATCATAAAACGGCTGATTTAATTCGTCGTGGACTACGACATCAAACAGTGACTCATGCCGTACAGCAAGGTGAAGTATTGGGCAAAATCGCGAATGATTATGGCATTAACCTAGCGACACTAATGCGTGACAATAAGATCCCTCTTGATCAAATAAATAAGATTAAGCCCGGGAGTAAGCTCTCAATCGCCCCGGAAAGTTCTGATGAGGCGGTGGCGTGGCTCGATGGTCTACTCACTCAGAAAAAAATTAAGGATTTAGCAGCCGCCAAGCAACTAGCGGCTCAAAAAGCGCGGCTGGCGACCAAGACGGGCAAGGTGGGCAAAATTACGATCGCTTTAGCGGCGGACGGTGCCCGTGCCGGCAAGTTTCGTAACCCAATTATTGGTGAACGGGCCTGCTATAACGGCTACCATTGGTGGGCGATCGACTGTCCAGCGCCTACGGGTTCCGCGGTGCTCGCCGCGGCCGGGGGCCGAGTGACTGTTGCTGACCCAACTGGATTCAACGGTGGATACGGTAAAACCGTTGTCATTGACCACGGTAGTGGCTGGGAGACACGCTACGCTCATTTGGGTAGCGTCGAGGTTACTGACGGTGAAACCGTATCTTCGGGTGAGGAAATTGCCAAAAGTGGCAATAGCGGTAATTCGACTGGGCCCCATCTTCATTTCGAAACCCACTACCAAGGCCAGCGTATTAACCCGATGACCGATACTCAGCTTTAGAATGAGCCCTGGTTTTATCACCTTTTCTCTGTTAAAATAGGGGCGATGTTAATTGATGAAGTTATGGTGACGGTAAGGGCGGGGTATGGCGGCGATGGTGCTGTTTCTTTTCGGCGTGAAAAGTATGTCGCCAAAGGTGGTCCGGACGGCGGCGATGGCGGTAACGGTGGTAATGTGGCTTTTATGACAAGCCACTCGACGCATGGTCTTGCCAATTTTCGCGGCCAAAACGACTACAAAGCCGAAGACGGCGCGCGCGGTGGTCGCAATAAGCGACACGGCGGCGATGGGCAGGATCTAGTCATCGCTGTGCCGCTCGGTACGAAAATAACGGAAATCGGGCCGGATAAAAGTGAGCGTCTCCTTATCGACCTAGTTGATGAGAGTCAATCGATGCTTATGGCCCGCGGTGGTCGTGGTGGTAAAGGTAATTGGCACTTTCGGGGTCCAACTAATCAGACGCCCCGTCATTACGAGCCTGGTCTGCCTGGTCAAATGCTGACTCTCAAACTCGAGCTCCAGCTTTTGGCTGATGTTGGCTTGATCGGTCTACCGAACGCCGGAAAATCAACGCTGCTATCAGCGATCTCGAATGCCCGACCGAAGATTGCTGATTACCCGTTTACGACCCTTCAGCCACATTTAGGGGTGGTAGTGCATCGTCGGGAGCAATTCGTGGTAGCCGATATTCCAGGATTAATCGAGGGAGCAGCCATTGGTAAGGGGTTAGGGATAGAATTTTTAAAACATATCGAACGGACTAAAGTGCTAGTTCATTTAATTGCCGCGACGGACGCAAATCCTGAGCGAACATACGATATTGTTCGGCAGGAGTTGAAATCTTTTGACGTGAAGATGCTCGATAAGCCAGAGCTTGTAGTGCTTTCGCAAATTGATCTCGTACCAGAATGGAAAAAAGCGCACGTGGGCTTTATTAAAAAACACAAGGTTATGGGCCTTTCCGCCACGACCCATCTTGGTCTTCGAACATTGCTCGATGCCATGAGGGCCGAGCTCGATTGACTTTTGGTCGGTTATTAATTATATTATATCTGTTCGAGCTTTCTGGGCCAGTAGCTCAGCGGTAGAGCAAGGGCCTTTTAAGCCTTGTGTCGTGGGTTCGATTCCCACCTGGCCCTCCACTCCACATGGTATCTTAATTGTAGAAACATGAAGTATTTACTCAGTCTGGTTCTCATACTCTCACTGGCCGCTTTTTC
>CAZNEF010000045.1:0-3718 GCA_964572235.1 uncultured Candidatus Saccharibacteria bacterium
TGAAGCAATCGCCAGCGAGTACCAAAAGCTGGTCAACACTCAGGATTATTCGCCAAAGGCAAAGATTGACGGCGTCGAGATTGTCGAGCTCCCCCACTTTGTCGATGATGGTGGGCTATTTATTGAAGCTGCCCGCTTTACGGGTGGCGAGCAGGACTGGTTCCATGGCATAACTGTCGCCCAACTTAGTTTTTCGGAGATGTTGCCGGGCGTTATCAAAGCCTTTCATCTTCACTATCGTCAAGATGAGGTCTGGTTTATCCCACCGAGCGGCCGGATGCTGGTTGGGCTAGTTGATGTCCGAGCCGACTCGGCCACAAAGGGCAACCAGATGCGCTTCGTTGTTGGTAGTGACCGGGCCAAGGCCTTTAGTATTCCGCGTGGCGTCGCCCACGGCGTGCGCAACATTGGCAACACCCCAGGTCAAATTATCTATATGGCCAGCGCTCAGTTTAACCGTGACAACCCAGATGAACAGCGCTTGCCCTGGGACTGGCTCGCCGCTGACTTTTGGGAAGTGACGAAAGGTTAGGATTTTATATGAGCGCGATGCGTCTCTTAGTAACCGGCGGGCTCGGGTTTATGGGTAGCGATTTTATCCGCTATATCCTCGACACTTACCCGGATTATGCGATTATTAATCTCGACAAAATGACCTACGCCGCCAACCACGCGAACTTGGCCGGCTATGACAACCGGCCGAACTATGAACTGATTGTCGGCAGTATCACCGATGCTGACGCTATTGAGAGCGCCTTTAACAAACCGGTCGACGCGATTGTTAATTTTGCCGCTGAAACCCATGTCGACCGCTCGATCGCCGACCCGGAGGCCTTTTTAGAGACGGCCGTCATCGGCACACACCGATTACTTGAAGCGGCCAAGGCCCACCAAACGCCACGATATATTCAAATCTCCACTGACGAGGTCTTCGGCGAGATCGAGGTTGGTGGTTTTACGGAAAGCTCACCGATTCAGCCACGCAGCCCTTACTCGGCCGCCAAAGCGGCCGGCGACCTTTTAGTGGCCAGCTATGTCAACACATATAATATGCCGGCCATTGTCACTCACTGCTGCAACAACTTTGGCCCCTTTCACTATCCGGAAAAGTTAATTCCGCTGGCGATTACGAACCTACTCGAGGGCGCCAAGGTGCCGGTTTACGGTGATGGCCAACAGGTCCGCGAGTGGATTTTTGTTCGCGACCATTCAAAGGCGATCGATTTTATTTTAATGCACGGTACGGCGGGCGAAGTTTACAATGTTGGCACCGGTGATGAAAAGACTAATTTGGAGACGCTACGCACCATTTTGGTCGAGTTGCAGCTAGGCGAGGAACGGCTTGAGTTCGTCAAGGACCGCGTCGGTCACGATCGACGCTATGCCATTGATGCGACGAAACTTCGCGCCCTCGGTTGGCAGCCGGAGGAGAGATTCGAGCAGGGGATTAAGGACACGGTCGCCTGGTACGTCGCTCATGAGGCCTGGTGGAAGAAGATTAAGTCGGGTGAATATTTGGCGTACTATAAGAGGCAGTATCAGGAGCGATAAGGAAGAGTATTCGGCTCAATAAGCGTAAGTTTTGGGGGTGGCGCATTGATTTCTAGAATAGGCTATGTTACGATGCTCGATATCCAGCAATCAAGCTGGTAAACTACCATCTCGGTGGTTGTTTGGTGGGGGATCAAGATGCGTTGGTGTTTGCTAGCGGTAGTCCTCAGCGGGCTGCTGTTTGCTTCGGTTCATTCGGCCGCCCTAGATGTGGACAGCCGGATGGAGTCCAGTTACGCGCTAAGCTCGGCATTCCAGAAGCTCGTCGAATTGGATGGCGTAACAAAATGGCAGCCGGTCAATGACGAGCAGCGATCTCACCTGGCTCGTCATCGAGAGCTGGTCAAGGACCTGAAGTACTTGGGTCCAATGATTGTCAGCACGGCCGGAACCGTACCGGTTGTGAACAGATTTCTGGCGGCTCAAGGAATTAAGGCCCAGCTGACCGAGAGCCAGCCAGGTGAAAAAGCGGTTGCGTCAGTGCTCAAGGTTACGCTCTCCTGGATAATGCCGGGTAAAGTAGTAACCGTAACCGGAGAAGACACGAAAGTGTATCCGGCCTTCAGGCTCAAGACGGGAATCAGTTCGTGGGTCGTACCAGGTCGCAGGGGACCAATCGTGCGGCTGGGGACCCTGGACATTCAGAAGGCGGTCTATGCCACAATGTTGGAGTCTGGGGAGCAAGAAACGCAACCGCTCCAACTCGCTGTTAGTCTCTCGAAGGGCATGAAGCGAGCCAACGAAGAGACTGAGTTCACGGAAGTGACCATACCCATGGTCGATCTGCGAACCAAGCGAGACCTCTCCTGGTTGTGTCAGCTCCAAGGAACCGGTAGAACCGGCACGCCGGTCCTAATCAGCCAGGCGATCGAGGAGAGCCAACTCGTGATGGATGAGATCGGGGTAGTGGCTAAAAGTGGCGTGGCCTTAGGAACCGCCCGTGGCGGACCAGCATACCCGATGCACCTGACAATCCGCCGGCCGTTTCTGATCTGGGTTGAACACGTCCCAACGCTTGACATGACCGAGCCTATTGTGGCCGCCCGGGTCGGCTACAGAGACTGGAAGCGTCCGAATCGGTCGCAGCAGTCTGCAAAGTAAGACGGGTATGGCCCTAGTCATAGACCGACTAGACATACACAGGATCGACTACTGCCTATCGCTAAGCGATAGGCAGTTTTGTGAGTAGGCTCGCTGAGGCAAGGGAGTGGGAGTCACAGTATCGAGTTTGTAGAGAACGTTAAGGCAACCACCAACGCAAGGCTGCCAATGCCCTGTCTGTCAATACGACCAAGGGGCGTTTTATTTTGGCGGTGACATTCCTCGCCCAACCTGATATACTCGGGTCATGAAGATCTTGATTACCGGAGCAAGCGGTCAGCTCGGCTATCATCTGAAGCAAAGTTTCGCCACGCACGAGCTCTATTTGGGCGACACAGACAACTACGACATTACGAAGCGTGATCTTGTTTTGCGGGAGACGACCACCTTCAGGCCGGACGTCATTGTCCATGCGGCCGCCTACACAAATGTCGATGGCGCCGAAAGAGAGCGCGAACAGGCCAGACAAATTAATGTCGAGGGCTCAAAAAATGTCGCCGAAGCAGCCGAGCAGGTGGGCGCCAAAATGGTCGCCATCTCCACAGACTACGTTTTTGCTGGCGACCAAAATCAGCCCTATACGGAAAACGATCAACCGCAGCCGATCTCCTGGTATGGCCAGACAAAGTTTGAAGGTGAACAGGCGGTACAACAGGGCACGGCACGGCACTTCATCTGCCGGACGGCCTGGCTTTACGGTGGCCCCCGGCCACGGCCGGATTTTAATTTGACCGACAATGGCCTCAAAAATTTCGTCTACACCATGCTCCGTCTCGGCCGCGATTCGCATGAGGTCAGTGTTGTGGACGACCAAATTGGAGCACCGACTTACGCCTTCGACCTTGCCGAGGCCATCAAAACGCTCATTACCGGCAAGAATTATGGCATTTATCATCTAACCAATCGCGGGGTCACAAATTGGGCGGAGATCGCTGAGAAAATTTTTGCCCTGGCCAACTATCATACGACCGTTAAACATCTTACCAGCCTCGAGTGGGAGAAACTTCACCCCAGTGCGACCAAGCGGCCTCACTATTCTGTTTTAGCCAGTCAGCGTCCCACCTGT
>CAZNEF010000046.1:0-10795 GCA_964572235.1 uncultured Candidatus Saccharibacteria bacterium
TCGCTAACGCTTCGTCGATTTTATCGAGGGCAATACCGGCCGAGCAATCAAGAGTGCCAATATCGTTATAGCTATCGCAGTTACTCCAGGCACGGTAGGCGAGACCGCGTTTCTCGCGAACCTCGACAAAGAGCCGGCTGCTCATCGTGCCTCCGAGAATGTTATCGAGGATAGCGAAGGTCGCGTCGCGTCGATCGCGATGATCGATCGCGTAATGGCTTAAAATTAAATTGACTTGATCGATGGGGCGCTCGCCAATGACAACAGCTGCACTTGTCCTCCGCTCGCGCTGCAATTTATGCTTTGGTGGCGTCGCTCGTGGTAGGTCGGCCAGCCGATGCTCAATTGTCTGTCGCCAATTATGCTGACCTTGGTTTCCGGCGACCACCAAAATCGTATTGGCTGGCCCATAGCTTTGGTGGCGATAGTTAACAAAGTCTGGCCGACTGAAACTGCGGACTGTCTCAGCCGTACCGACAATATTGCGACCAAGCGGCGTATCGCCGAAAACGAGGTGCTGGCTAATTCGGTCACAGTAACTTTGCGGATCGTCGTCGTACATTTTAATCTCTTCGCAAATCACCCCTTTTTCACGCTCAATTTCCGCTGCCGCAAAAACTGAGCCATAGAGCATGTCGGTGAGGACATCAAAAGCGATCGGAAAATGCTCACCGGCCGCCGAGACGTAGTAGCTGGTACTTTCCTGATGGGTACTCGCGTTGTAGTGGGCGCCGAGCGCGTCGAGCTCTTGAGAGATATCGAGCGTCGTTGGCCGTTTTTTGGTGCCCTTAAAGTGCATATGCTCCAAGAAGTGGGCGAGACCGTTCTGTTTGGCCGTTTCGTAACGCGAGCCAACGCCATAAACAAATAAGACGGTCACCGCCTGAGTTTCGTGCATCGGGGCGAGGAAAACGCGTAGACCATTGGCTAAAGTGTGCTTTTCGTAGCTAATCATGGCTGTGCCCGCGTCGTTCGCCAAAGATGCCAAGCGGCTGGCAAAATGGAAAGGACGACGATCAGGCCGATAATCGGTAAGAGATAGCGGTCAATATTGGGCACTCGAGAGCCCAAAAAATAACCGAGGAGCGGAATGCCGACCGCCCAAAGGAGGCCACCGATAATATTATAAGTCACAAACTGGCCATAGGGCATAGCGCCAATACCGGCGACGATGGGAGCAAAAGTGCGGACGATCGGCGTAAAACGAGCCAATATAATTGTCAGCCGACCATGTTTTGCATAATAGTGGTGAGTTTTTTCGAGATGTTCCTTGCGTAACCAAAAGCTATTTTCTTGGACATACAGTTTCTTGCCGACTTTGGCGCCAAACCAATAACCGGCCTGCACGCCCATAATCGCTCCCAGAAAACAGGCGACAATTACCCACAATAGGTTCAGTTGCCCCTGTGCTGCCAAGAGACCGGCCGTAAAGAGAAGCGAGTCGCCAGGTAGAAAAAAACCGATGACGACGCCACTTTCAAGAAAAACGACCAAAAAAAGGGCTAAATAGCCAAACGTAATAATAAAATCGATGAGTGAGCTCATTTAGAGTCGGACCTTTCGGGCGAGGCCGATTAAGGGATTGAAGAGATATTTTTCGAGCGGCTGGTCGATGAGATGGATAAGGTAGGCGGCCGCGACGCCGACAAGCGAGCCGGCTAGGACATCGCCAGGGAAGTGAACACCAATACCAACCCGGGTGACGCCGGTGATGATGGCGAGAATTAAGACGAGATTGCCGAGCTTTGGATAGCCAGCGAGGTAGAAGGCGACGGCGACTGCAGTCATGAAGGCAGCATGGTCAGAGGGGAAGGAGTTGTCCGGGCGGTGGAAAACAAGCTCCTTTACGCCGATGCCGCTCGACGACGGTCGGGGGCGTACGACGATGGCGGCGATCAGCTTGCTGAGACCGAACCAAGCAAACGCGCCGGTCAGTCCCGCGCCCAGCGTTGCCTTACGCGAACGCGTAAACCAAACGATAAGCAAAATAAAAGGCACCGTGTAGACGGTTCCGACGGCTAAAAGGGCGAAGGTTTTTGCCAGTAGGGGATTTTGGGAGACGAAGCTGTAAAAATGGGCGGCGAGGGTCTCATCAAAAATAATTAGTGACCGCATACGTCCACCTTACCACGGGTTTGCTGATCTGTCACGAACGAGGTGCTAGAGACGCGTCTTCAATGGATTTTGCAAAAGATGTCGCACAATGGTATTCTAATATGAATTAGGGAGGACAAATAATAAGGAATCTTCAACAATTAACGCGTCTATTTTTAGAATATTGTGAAGTCGATAGGGGACACTCGCCGTTGACGGTCAGCAACTATGCCCATTATCTAGCCCGTTTTCAGCAATTTTGCGCCCTTGGCTCGCCAAAGGTAGAGGGCCCGGCGGATTTGACCCAAGAAGTTATCCACAACTATCGCCTTTGGCTGAATCGACTCGGTGACTCCTCTACCTCGGCCTCCAAGGCATTATCAAAATCGACTCAAAATTACCACCTTATTGCTCTGCGCTCCTTCTTGAAATACCTGTCGAAGCAAGACGTAGCCTCCCTCGCTCCGGAAAAAATTGAGCTTGCCGACACGCCTGACCGCGAGATCAGTTGGCTCGAGCCCGACGAGCTCGATCGTCTCTTGGCCGCCCCAACGGTGACAAAACTCTCTGGCGCCCGCGACAGCGCTATTTTGCATCTCCTCTTCTCGACCGGTTTGCGTGTGGCGGAGCTGACCAGCCTTAATCGCGATCAGGTTAACCTCAAGACCGACGAACTTTCCGTGATCGGCAAAGGCGGTAAGGCGCGACTCGTTTTTATTTCTGAGTCAGCCCGTCAGGCTTTGGCTAATTACCTAAAGCGGCGCAAGGACCGTGACCCGGCGCTCTTTATTCGGCACGGTCGCCTGCTTGCCAATGTCAAAGAAGCGCAGACCGATCGTCGCTTAACACCACGGACAATTCAACGGGTCGTCAAACAGAATGCCAAAAAAGCCGGCATTACCAAAAATGTCCACCCGCATACGATTCGCCACTCTTTTGCCACCGACTTACTTGGCAACGGCGCCGATATTCGCTCGGTGCAGCAGCTTTTGGGTCACGCCTCGATTACGACGACGCAAATCTACACTCACGTGACCAATAATCAGCTCCGTGATATTCATAAAAAATTTCATGGTCGAGCCGAGTCAATCTGAATATGGCGGACACTTGGTACCTTCGTCTGCACTACCGTTTTTATCTGCTCGACGCGCCGCTCAATCTCTTGACGTGTCAGATTTGGCTCAAAAATAAGCGCTATATTGACCAGCAGTGCCTCTGAACCAATATACATCGTTTGGACGCTCCGAACCTCTTTCACGCCCTTGGTATTAATGGTTGTCGCCTCAATCAAGGCGATGAGCTCGGGCGTCGCGCTACGGCCAATGAGGAGATCTTTGACGTCGAGAACAAGTAAAAGGCCTAAGCTGGCGATGCTTATACCAATGACCATCGCCCCGAGGCCATCGAAAACGGGATTGCCGGTCAGGTAGTATAGGCCAAGCGCCATTAAGCCGAAAACAGCGCTGACCGTGCCGATTAAATCGAGGGCGAAGGCGGCCTTAATCTCAATCAGAGTTGAGTGGCTGAAAATCTCCCATATTGAGTCATCACTTTCCGTCCGTCGGAGGCGACGATAGCTCAAGCTTAGGGCGTAGCTATTGGAAAAAACGCCGAAAACAAGGACAATTAACGCGAGCCAGGGGCTATGGATCGGCTGCGGATGCCAAAAGCGCTGCCAACCGAAGGCAAAGGAAAAGCTGGCCGTAATCGCTAACATAAAAAGACCGGACATGAGTGTCCAAAAATAGATTTCCCGACCGTAGCCAAAGCGATGCTTTGTATCGGCTCGATGGTGGGAACGTTTTAGGCCCACGACCAGTAGACCAGAAGTCACTAAGTCGGCACCGCCCTGTAGGCTCTCGGCGGCCATAACCGCGCTGCCTGTCAAAATGGCAATCGCCATGTTGAGGAGGAGATCTAAAAAATCAACAGCTAATGAGGTTGTCAGCACAGTTTTGGTGCTAACTCGGTTAGACATAGGTTTGAAATTTGGTGAGTAATTTTTGAATCTTTGGATCGATAATGCGTTGACAGTATGGGTTGGAGCGGTTGTTGTCATAGTAGTCGAGGTGATAGGTTTCAGCCGGATAAAATTGACTGGCGGCGACCACCTCAGTGACTGCCTTTTCGACCTTGGCCACGGCCGCCATCGCGGTTTGTCGCTGAGCCTCGTTATGGTAGAAGATCGCCGAACGGTATTGGGTGCCGACATCGTTCCCCTGTTTGTTTAGGGTTGTCGGGTCGTGAACAGCGAAAAAAATCTTGAGGAGGGTTTGAAAATCAATCATATTTGGATCAAAGCTGATTTCCACAGCCTCGGCATGGCCAGTCGTGCCGCTGCAGACCGCTTCATAGCTTGGATTAGTGACTTTACCTCCAGTGTAGCCGGGCGTGACCTTGGTGACCCCACGCAGGCGCTTAAAAATCGCCTCGGTGCACCAAAAACAACCACCAGCGAGCGTCGCCATTTCTAGTTCATTGTTCATGATCTGAGTATAGCCGATATTACCTTCCCTTGCCAGTCTGAACTTTCTCTGATATGAATGAGTATATGAAAAATAGATACTTTATCATTTGGGTGCTTGTGACGACTGTTGCGACCTTTTTCGCTGGTCTTGTCTATATGACCGTGCAGCAATATATTCGCCACAGCGCCAACGATCCACAGATACAAATGGCCGAAGATTGGGCCGCTCTCCGGCCAAGCGCCGTCAAACTCTCACCGGCCGTCGACATTGGCCAGAGTCTCTCCCCTTACATCGTGATCTATGACGCTAAGGGTCAACCGTTGACTGGTTCGGGTCTCTTGCATGATAAACTGCCGACTCTGCCGAGCGGTGTCTTCACGGCCGCAAAAAAACACGGTCAGAATCGAGTGACCTGGCAACCAGAAAAAAGTGTTCGCCAGGCGATTGTCGTTAGCTATTATGGCGGCCAAGAGCCCGGTTTCGTCGTGGCCGGCCGCTCACTGCGTGAGACTGAAGAACGCGTGTCGCAACTGGCACACCAGGTTTTGATTGTCTGGCTAGCGACCCTGATGATCCTTGGGCTCGAACTCGCCTTTTTCTATAAAGAAACGTGATTTCGGTTAGTACTGAACCGGTGGTGGAGCGCCGAGCCCGGGTTGATTCGGTTGCGTATCGCCTGGCGTGCCGCCGTTTGGCGGAGGCTGAATCGCTCCTGGCGCCGGTTGTCCAGGGCCAGGGTTATTGTTGCATTGAGCAAATTTATCGCGGAAGCTCGAGTCGCTTGCTTTCGCTTGGGCTTCTTCGGCACTTAAGCCGAATTTTTCCCTGAGACAGTTCACCACCTGTGGCGGTAGATTGCCTAGTCCGCCTTCTGGAGCGTTATTGTTGTTTGGCCCACCCTGAGTCTGCGGTCTGTCGTTAACCGGTGGCTGACCTTGCGTGTTATGCTCGGTCCCCGGTCCTGGTCCGCTGAAGCCACCGTTTTGACCAATACACGCTTGCATTTGCCGCTTCTGATCGTCGTTAAGATTCGGCCCAGGTGTCAAACCGAGTTTTTCCACGCAGCTTTTAACTGCGGGCGGCATTTCGCCATTTGGCCCACCCTGGCCGTGAAGCCCGCCTAACTCGCCATTTTGCCCTTTTTGGTCACCCTTGAAGCACTCATTACCAATTCGCTGACGCTGCTCCTCGGTCGGCTGAGTTTGTCTGCCAATCGAACCGATAATCCCTTCGATGCACTTTTTTGCCTCATCAGATATTTTTGGACCCTGGCCCGGTCCGCCTTCCGGTCCGCCATTCGGCCCACCCGGTCCGCCCTGAAAATTATTCCTCTGAAAACAGTCCTTGGCCTTTTGTTCCTGGTCACCCGTCAAGAGGTTGGAACCCTTTTTCAGTGTTTCTAAGTCTAGGCCGACTTCTTTAAAGCAATTAACGATCGCGACTGGCAGACTGCCTGCCGGCCCGTTTGGTCCACCCGGTCCTTGAAAACACTCTTGCAGGCTACGGCGTTGCTCTTCGGTCAGTTTTGGCCTTTGTTCAGGCGTGGCGCCACCAGTCCTATCTTTGAAGCACTGTAGCGCTTCGGCAGACATTTGCGGTGGCGGCCCGCTATGTGGTCCACCCAGTCTACCTTCGCCATGATCAAAATTTTCAAAGCAATTTGCCTGCCCAATTGCCGCTGCCTCCGGTGAGTCAGGGTCTGGTGGAGTACCGGCGAACATTGCTTTCGCCTTATCGATACCGACGGCCTTTTCGATACAGGATCGCACCGTTTCTGGGAGCTGATTGGCGCTACCAGCGCCAACTCTGCCACCAAAACAATCTTTGATTTGTGCCCGAATCGCCCGGCCTTGGCTAATCATAATCTGTCGAAAATTCTCACCGAGTGTTTTCTTTAAACACTCTTCGGTGGCCGGCGCAAATTTAAGACTTTCCGCCTTGGGCGGCTGCCCCTGGTTGCCCGGGGCCGGCGCAAATTTACCGAAACACTCTTCAGCTTTGGCGTTGTCCGCGTCAGAAAGATCGAGGTTGCCGTTGGCGACAGTTTCGTATTGATCACCCAGCGCTGTTTTTAAACAGGCGATAAGATCGGCACTGAATTGGATCGGTGGCGGTGGTTCCTGAGCCACGGCGACTGAACCAAAAAACGACTGGAGCGTCAGAGCGAGAACGACGAGACTGTACGTGAGCCGTTTCATGATTGCTCCTTAACTCTTGTAGCATTTCAGGGCGGCCAGATTGTCTTGTGTCGTCGCGAGGCTGGCGTTGGCACTAATAGCGGCATATTTATCATCACCCCAGACGCCTTTGAGGCATTCGGCGAGCGTTTGGGCCGTTGTCGTGCTTGTACTCGCGGTCGTACTTGCTGTTTTCGTTGTCGTCTGGGCCCGGCCAAGTGTCGCCTCGTAGGTAAAGCCGCCGCCGAAGCCGGCCAGTAACGAGAGTACGACGATAACCACCCCACCAGTCATAGATGACATAATCCCCTCCTAGTGACTACTATATTGATTAACTATACGATACCGCTTATCATGCATAGTTGTAAATAGCCCCTACACTATTATTGACAATAGGAGTAGTATGAGCCTGAATGAGCCGAGGAGATGAATCTCGACTTATTGGCACACCGGAGAAAAAAATGACTGTGCTTGGAAAGCACGGGTTGGCTGGCCCTTTGGGTGTCGTGATCAAAGGAAAGTTGAGTACTCAGGCCATCCGGTCACGACTTGCGGAGCTGTTCTCGTTTCTGGGAGTCGTTTGGCTTCGAGATCTGCCTGGGGATGTGTCGGGAGAGCGGATGGTCGTGGACGCCTGGCAATCTGGGTTCCCGGTCTGGGTCGATCTTAACTTGCTCGCCGATCTCGCTGGGCAGGTTGACATCTACGGTGAGCTCGGCGTCGCCGTGTTCGTGCTGCCCTTAGCGGTCGTCGAGGATGGCCAACTCAGCGCGGTCATGGACGCCCTTAGCAGGCTTAACTTGTCACGGCATCCGGCGGAAAGAGCCGCCGTTTATGGCTCACTGCCGGGCGTCGGGACTGCCGGTTTGCACAGCTGTGTCCAGCTTGGCTGGGCTGGCGGCATCCGCGGTTTCGTCTGTACGCCGGCACAGCTTAGCTTCTTTCGGTCGCGCCGCGGTCCGGTCGTCGAGGTGGCGGTCCTCATGGATGACTCGACCGACCCGGCCGAGATGATTGGGGGAGGGGCTAATCTCCTCATGATGGATCTCAAAACGGCCGAGGCGGCCAGGGTGGTTCTCGAGGCGCTCGCGAGGGATGAGAAAAGGATGGTTCTCCTCAGGAGAGCGAGCTAGTGCAGCCTTATTGTGTTCAGGTGAGACTGCCGATCTGAGAGGCGTACCGCATGGTGCGCCTCTTTTTCTGCCTAGCCCCCCGTCCCACCAAGAAAGTTTTAAGACCTTGTCCATCGAGGCACTACTTAAAATGCTAACAAAATATTATTTTTTACTCTTTTCAAATCATAAAAGTATGGTATTTTGGTACAAATTTCTACAGCTCGTGACAAAAAGCAAATTATATGGTATAACTACTCAGTTAGCATAGTGCTAGCTCGACCGTTGGAAAGGTACTTGAAGCCCGTCGAATCGGCACCTCCCAGCGAATCGATTACCTCGACAATAGAGGAAAGACAATGAGCAGAAAGGTGACGGCTGGCCAGCTCGCTCAGATCGGTCAGCAGCTCGTCAACGGTCTCGGTCAGATCCCGAACCGCGAAGAACTTCAGACCGTTCTCGGTGACGCCGACGTTATGGCGGCCTTGAACGGAGTCGGTCGGACGATTCTGGGTCCTGCTTTGACGTCTGCCCGATCAACCACTCCGGCACCGATCGCGCCCACGAACCATCTCCTCGAGCTGATCAAGCGCGTGCAGCTTCCGGCTGTGGAAGCCTTCTCGGCCAGGAGCTGCTTCGTCATCACCAGGAACACGCCTGACGACGTCAAGCTCGGCTGGGTCGGCGACGACTTCGCACGTGTCTTCCTGAACGATGCCGGTCCCAATGAGATCGATGTTCCGGCCAGCGAGCACCGGATCCATCGGTTGCTCAAGTGGTTGCAGGATGAGCCGATTATCGTGAAACTCGGCGGCGAGCAGGTGGCCGAAACCCACCTCGCCCACATGTGGGAGATGATGAAACGGCAGGGCCAAGGCCAGCAGGGCGACCTTCTGGTCAACGGCTACGCCAACATCTTCTACATCCGGGCCTCCTACGGCACTTGCTGGGCGGTTGACTGCTACTGGAACTCCAACCTCCAATACTGGCACGTCGGAGCCCGCTCGGACACGGGTGCGCGCGTGTGGGTCGACGGTGACCAGGTGTTCTCCCGCTGATTCTCGTTCCCTTTGGTCTTGCGTCGCTTGACGCTCTGTTCCTGTGGCTCTCTGAATCTCCCGTTGCGGAGTAGTAAGGGAGTCACTTTTTGTTTATGCTAATGATGAAATCATGATAGGTATATGAAGTTACATCATGAAGATCGGGACTGGCAGGCCGACAATTTGTCCCCTTCTCCTTTGAGATCGAACTTCCACCGCTAAGAAAAGCGAGGAAAATAATAGAGCGTGATAAGCTAGGGCGGTTAAAGAGAACTCGACCGCCATTAGTGAAGACGAGAAAAAGTTAGACTACAATATCTCAAGAGCCATCACGATTCAGCTCTCCTGCGTGTATTCAGTCACAGTGATAATGATTTCTCTTACTATCGGACTGCAGTTTTTAAATGATATGAAGTCCAGCACCTCATCACCAAACTGTCTTATTGCATCGCTAATTAGGGCGTGTATGAACGATTGAGTTGCACTGGTCACATTAGCAAAATCCAAAATAACCTCCTCTTTTTTCTCAAGGGCCGGTATAATTTTTTTTGTTCTTATTTCCCGAGCAATATCTTTGTTCTCAGCGAAAGTACCGACGAGCTTACTGATTGGAATGGTCACGTTTATCTCCTATCCACAATAACCTGTCATATGAATTTTGGCTTTTTATAACGTTCTCTTTTCCGCTCTTTAACGGCTTGAATATAAGCTTCACGAATTACTGCAAGTAATGCAGTAAATTCGTTCGTTTGGTCAAGAGAAATATCTATGCCGACTAAAGTACCTCGAAAATACGGAGCTTTATTTGTTTCTGTATGAGTATCCTTGCTAGGATTTGCCTGGAGCTTAGGAAATCCTTTAGTTCTCTTGTCACGCTTCCTTAATTTATAGAATCCTGTCCCGCTATATATGACGAAGTAATCACGAGCCACCATCGACATTGACTTAATGAAAAATAAACCAGCACCAGCGTTTGTTTCATTCCCACCCTCCCTTCTCGTGGCTCCTGTAATCCCCGGGATCAATGCCCAATGAATAGCATCTATGTCTGTTGAGGCTGGCCATGACCTTGTAATGGTATGACGGATGCCAACACCAGTGTCGCAAATACCAAGGCGGACAATATTAGTCTTTGGGTAATACTGCGCTGCTACAAAAGCCCCATTTGCTGTCGCTGCATGCTCCAGTACATTGCACACCAGTTCTCCCACTGTATATTTTATTGCATCGGCTTGCTGTGGTTTTAGGTGGAGCAACGGAATCATGTCAGTTATGAATTTGCTTTGTTCGGCTTGAGTTTTGATTTGAGTGATAGGGATAAAGCGACCAGCCGCCTCGTGCTCAGTGATTGAAAAGGGTGATTTCTTATGCAGAATTTTGAACAAACCCATTCGATCCAGATAGTGTCCAGACTTAGTGGTGATTTTATTTATTGTGATGTTATCCGGATCTAGCGTTTGACCGAGAGCGGCAATCATTGCTAAAACAACAGGGTGGATACTCATCCATCGATCGTGGGTTGTGATCTCGAGCTTATGCGGATCTTTTGGGTCAAAATACTTTAAATATGACTCAAAGTTTCCAAGATAATCCGAATTTGATAGAAATACTTTCATGGCTTCATTTTACCAGTATAACGTGTTTTCTGTCAAATCACGCTATACACGAATGTAGGGCTCGTAAAAAAATGGTCGGCAACAGGGCTAGTTTGTCTCGACCAATCCTGTCTAATCTGTTATACTTCGCTTATGCCACAACTTTCTATCGGCATCGTCGGCCTGCCGAACGTCGGCAAATCAACCCTCTTCAACGCCCTGGTGCGTCGCATGCAGGCGGAAGCGGCTAATCATCCTTTCACGACCATCGAACCGAACGTTGGTATTGTTGATTTACCTGACGCCCGC
>CAZNEF010000047.1:0-2110 GCA_964572235.1 uncultured Candidatus Saccharibacteria bacterium
GGGATAAAGGCCTTGGCGAAGGCAATACGGACCGCCTCGTCGGAAATTAACCAGCCGCGCGCCCGCAGGACTTGGATAATGTACAAGACGACAAGCGCGTTGTTGATCTGGTGCTTGCCAAGAAGGCTTATGTGGAGATTCGCAAAAAACTTATTCAATACTTCAGCCGAGAGAATACTACCCTTTTGGCCGAGCATGCGTGAGCGATATTTATTGACTTCGCCGACGACAATACACGGGGCGTTAAGGTCAGCACAGCGCTGACGGAAAATCCCGAGGACCTTTGATTGAGTAGCACTGGTGATGAACGGTGTTGTAGGCTTAATCACGCCCGCTTTTACCATGGCAATTGCTTCTACACTTCGGCCAAGGAGCTTTGTATGGTCAAGATCAACGTTTGTGACGACAGAAAGAAGGGGCAAAATGAGATTGGTCGGGTCGTACTGACCGCCCATAAAAGTTTCAATAACTGTAATATCGACCCGTTGCTCTTTGAAGTACAGTGCGGCGAGACCGAACATCACCTCCTGACCGTTGAAGGCGCCGTAAGAGTGTGTTTCCTCAACTTGCAGCGTTGCCTTAGCCACAAGATCGACTAAATGGGCAAATTCGTCCTCGCTCGGCAGTTGGCCGTCAATCTGCATGCGTTCGCGCGGTGTCTGCAAATGGGGCGTCGTGTGTAGTCCAACCTTATAGCCAGCCTCGTGAAGGGTGGCGGCACAGAGCGAGCTTGTCGAACCCTTACCGCTTGTCCCCGCAATGTGAACGGCGGGCATGGCAGTATCGATAGCGAGCTCCTGAAATAAAAGTCGCATCCGTTCATGGCGTAGGTAGATCGGGTAGAGCTTTTTCCGTCGGCCGACCTGCTCCAAAAAGTGAATCGCTTCACGGTATTTCACTTAAACGTCTCCAGTCGAGCCAAAGCCACCACGGCTCGTGGCCGACGCGTTTTCGCGTTCTTGCCAATGCGCTTTTTCAATCGGTATGAATAGGGCCTGGGCAATGCGTTCGCCGCGTTTAACGAGCGTTGGCACCGCGCTGTCATTTTTTATTTGAAGCAAGATTTCATCATGCTCGCCACAATAATCCTGATCGATCACGCCGATCGAGTGCGGCATCGTCAGACCCTTTTTTCGGGCCAGGGAGCTTCTTGGTAGAACCAAAAGCACATAGCCGGCCGGGACAGTGATAATGAGGTTGCTCGGTAAAAGAGCGATCTCGTTTGGGGCGATAGTTTGTTCTACTCGACTATAGATATCAAAAGCACAGGCGCCGGGACTGGCGTATGTCGGTAGGGGAAGCGTACTGTCGAGGCGTTGGATATTGATCTTCACTGCTCTGCCACTATACCGAATCTTTCCTCCATGGTAAAGCGTTTCCGAATCTGTTAGGATGGGGCCATGTCTAAGCATCGTCGAATCGAAAATAAACGCGCTATTTTTGACTATGAAATCAGCGAAACTATTGAAGCTGGTCTCGTTCTGAGTGGACTGGAAATTAAAGCTTTTCGGGCTGGACAGGTCTCCTTGAGCGCCGCCTTTGTACGTCCGCTTCAAAGTGGTCCAAAGGAGCAGGTCGAACTCTGGCTGATTAATAGTCATTTCACCTCGACACCTGAACCAGACCGGTCACGCAAGCTCCTTGTCCATCGTCGCGAGCTCGATCGACTGATTGGCCGAGTTACAGAAAAAGGGTTGACCATAATACCGATGACAATGTACTTGAAACGCGGTCGCCTAAAGGTTGATTTAGCCCTTGGCCGTGGAAAAAAACAATTTGAGAAACGAGAAACGCTCAAGCACCGCGATATTGACCGTGAGCTCCGTCGCGGTATAAAGAATTAATGATTAATTTCCGCCTTTTTTCGGGAAAATTGTGGATAAACTCTCTTGACAACCTAGTGAATAATGCGTAAACTCCTGTCTTAGTGGCAGGTGGAAGTCCGTTTTGAATTTATTTTTTCATTAAAAATGGGCGTCTTTGTTGGATGATCCTCTGACAATCGGCACTGACCGCTTGTTGGCGTATCGATTCCCTCTGGGACCACCTGCTCTATCGACACATTTTATTGAACCCATTGCATATCTCTATTAGGATCGAAACAGGAGAA
>CAZNEF010000048.1:0-3420 GCA_964572235.1 uncultured Candidatus Saccharibacteria bacterium
TTTTACATTCAATAGTGTCGGTGACGAAAACTGCCGTCCGAAATATCGTAAAAAGCTCAGAACCTACTTTGAGAGCCGTAATGAAGCGCTTTGTGCCGATTGTCGGCGTCGCCTCAATACGAACCCGCTGCGCATTCTTGACTGTAAGGAAAAGTCCTGTCAGGACGTCGTCTCAGGCGCGCCAGTCATCCTTGACGAGTTATGCCAAGAGTGTAAAGCTCACTTTGAAGCGCTTTTAGAATATTTAGATGAACTTCAAATTCCTTACACCCTTAATCCTCGACTCGTGCGTGGCCTTGACTATTACAATCGGACGGTATTCGAGGTTGTCGATACGGCCGATACAACCCGACAGACAAGTATTGGTGGTGGCGGGCGCTATGATGGTCTTGTTAAGCTTTACGGTGGCAAAGATACACCAGCTGTCGGTACTGGCATAGGCATTGAGCGCCTGGTGGAAAAATTACAAGAGCGGGGGATTACGCCACCAGTTGAGCGGCTGGTCAAAGTCGTGGTCATTCAGCTCGGAGATAAGGCGAAAAAAGTCGGCCTGCGTCTAATTGATAATCTTAACCAATGGGGAATCGGCGCGACCGGCGCCTTCTCCAAGGAAAGTCTGAAAGCTCAGCTTAAATACGCAGATAAGGTTAACGCACCGCTCGCTGTTATTGCCGGTACACGCGAAGTCTTTGACAAGACAGTGATTATTCGTGACATGAAAACCGGTGTTCAGGATACGGTTGGACTCGACTATTTGAAGGAGACACTGGCAGAGCGTTTGAAAAGTTTTGCCACTTGACATGTTCGGTTGACGTTCGGTATGATTGGACTGGAACTAACGAAGGAGGTCCCTATGCCCGAACCGCTCACCCGGCGTCAAAAAGAAGTGCTCGAGTATCTCAAAGTTTTTATTACAAAACACGATTACGCGCCAAGCTATCGTGAGATCGCCGATAATTTCGGTTTCTCTTCGGTAGCAACAGTCGCCGAACATGTCGATAGCCTCAAGGGTAAGGGCTATTTGGAAAATGAAGAAAACATGGCCCGTTCAATTCAGCTTACCCCGAATTGGGACGAGCGAACATTTAGTATTCCTCTCCTTGGTTCGATCGCCGCTGGTTTGCCGATCGAAGCGATTCGTACAAGTGAAACTATCGATATCCCTAAGGATATGATGGGGCGCAACGTCTTCGCTCTGCGTGTCCGTGGTGATTCTATGGAAGAAGATGGCATACTCGACGGTGATTATGTTATTGTTGAACAGACCTCGACACCAAAAAATGGTGACATTGTCGTCGCGCTCGTTGAAGGCAATGGAGTAACTTTAAAGCGATTTTACCGAGAGCGTGACCACATTCGGCTCCAGCCGGCCAATGGACACTACCAACCAATTCGTACGAAACGTGTCGTCGTTCAAGGAAGGGTTCGGGGCGTTATCCGTAAGTTTCGTTAGTGTTCATGGCAAAACTCGATTAGGAACGAAACACATGAAACAAGTTATGTCCGCCAAGAATGATACGGCCGATTTTTTTGCTGTCCTGATTGCACTCATCGCTCATCCAGTCGTTTTGGGAACGCTTGGTTTGTTCGCCGTTGTCATGCATTCCGTACCTGAGTTCACCCAGCAGCTCTATTATGTGGCGTTGCTGATGCTCCTCACCTTCGCGCCAGCCGCCCTCTATCTTTTCGTATTATTCAAAGGTAACCTCATCAATATGCTCGAGCTTATTGATCGTGAGGCCAGGCTTGTACCCTACTTACTGATGATTCTCGGTGCTATTTTTGCCGTTGTCATTCTCGTGCGGATCGCTGCTCCACCACAAATTTTCATCATGACAGTCGTCCTTTTGGCCAACGAATTAGTCCTTGGGACGATCAATTTTTGGACAAAGGTCAGTATCCATACAGCAACAGTGACATTTATGGCCATGACCTTAGGCTATTTACTCAGCCACACCTGGCTTTTCCTGCTACTCATTATACCGTTCGTCGGCTGGGCCCGTGTTTACCGCAAACGCCACACTGTGGGCCAGGTAGCAGCCGGTGCTCTTTTCGCCAGCGTGATCACCATCATCGTCCTTGTCATAGAACGAAACTATTTTTGAAATGCATTCTACGAACCCATTGCATATCTCATTGGTAACTGCAACAGGAGAAATGATGGCTACAAATAAAAAACAATTCGTCAACGTATCTCGATATGTTTCCTCATTGTTTTTTATTTTCGCCTCAATCTTCTCCTGTTTCGATCCTAATAGAGATATGCAATGGGTTCTATGGGGCTTTACATTTGGCCAGGAGTCCGTATATACTGAACGAAAGGAGGGTAAGTGGCTAAAGGACTGACCGATAAACGACGCTTAATTAAGTTCTCAAATTATTCGATGTGCGTGACCTTGCCAAAGTGGGTCATTGATCAACTCGCCTGGCAAAAAGGTGATTTACTCACCCTCATCACTGATATTAAGCAGGGCAAGATCACCCTTTACCGCGAGCCCGACCAACCGCCAAAGCCACGACCGGTAGAAAGTAGTGCCGACGAAACCGCGCCGGCAAAGCTTCGTTGGTAGTGTACTATGCATTGCCCAAGACGCTGATTTGGGTGTACTATATCCTTAAGGAGTAGTGTGGCCAAGGCATTTGACCTTATTCATAAGGTTGCGCAAAGTCCTGACGAGACGCCGGAAGGTCGGATTCCGTTCGACGAGTCCACGGACAATCAGCCACCGAAGAAAAAACGCGCTCGTGTTGAGATCGTGTTTTTTTACTTGTTACTCTTTGCCATCTTTTTCATCATGGGAATCATGTTTTTATCACCAAATCTCTTTTTGGGCAAGAATGAAAAAAGCGCGTCGGCAAGCCCGAAGCCCAGCAATTCGCCAATTGGCGGCTTTGTGATTACTAAGGAAGGCCAAGGAAAGGACTTGTCGATATCAGCCGTTAACCAGGTCGCCAGCCCGACAGCGACAAGTACGCCACTCGATGCGGCAGCACCAGCCGCCCCAAACCCCCCGAGTAAAGCTGCACGCGTTCAGATTTTGAATGGTACGAATCGTACTGGCGCTGCAGCGGCTTTAAGGACGAAGCTCGCCAACCGCGGCATCGTCGTACTCGACATTGGGAACTATAAAAAGCGGACGGTTAGACGGACAACCGTCTATTATTTGAATGACTACAAAAAAGCTGGTCAGGACGTCCTGGCCACAACCGGTGGCATTCTAGTCCAAACAAGCAGTACGACGACGGGTGGCTTCGATGTTCTCGTCGTCATTGGCCAGAGCTCCTAAGCGTCTGTAGCTCAGCGGATAGAGCGTCAGCTTCCGGAGCTGAAAGTCGGGGGTTCGAATCCCTTCAGACGCACCAATGCCATAACGCTTAAAACGAAAGTAGGTGAGAAATTGCCCGCATAAGATCGGAAGA
>CAZNEF010000049.1:0-2627 GCA_964572235.1 uncultured Candidatus Saccharibacteria bacterium
CGAACTGGCTCGTGACAGCTTTGGAAGCTATCTGGCACTCGGTGTCGCCTTGATGTTCATTGTTCAGATCGTTATCAATATTGGGATGAACCTGGGCATGCTACCGGTGACTGGCATTCCTCTGCCCTTTATCTCATTTGGCGGCACTTCATTAATCGTTAGTTTGGTAAGTGTCGGTCTCTTGGAGAGTATCTATGCGCGGCACAAGAAAATTACCTTCTAACGCCCTTGACCTTTTCGTCAGACTATAGTATTCTAACAGAAGAAATCGCTAGAGATCGAGGAGTCGTCTCCATGGCCCTTGCAATTATAAGCCTAGGTGGTAAGCAGTTCACTGTTACGCCTGGGAAGATTATTGATGTCCATCGTCTTAGTCACCGGCCGGGTGACGTTTTAGAGTTAACCGACATATTAAATGGCCAAAAGGTTGGCGCTAAGGTCTTGGACCATATGAAGGGCGATAAATTGCGTATTATAAAATTCAAAAATAAAACTCGTTACACCCGGACGCTCGGTCACCGACAGCTTTTGACCCAAGTTGAGATTACAAATGTCGGCTAAGAACCCAATGTTCAGTTATCTCGCCGATGCGTTGGGCGAGTTGCGTCACGTGACATGGCCGAGTCGTAAAGAGGTTATCCGGCACACCGGTATCATTATTATCTCGGTGGCCGTGGCGATGTTGGTCATTGCCATTCTCGACCACGGGCTTGATTTCTTGGTCAATCGCTTCATTATCAAATAAAATCATAGCGAAACTTATGGGAAGCTCCGGAGGAAAAATTATGGCTGACGAGCCACAGCAAAACAATCTAAGTGAACCCATAGAGGCGTCAAGTATGCCCTCTTTATTAACGCGCCCGGACGCCGATGACAAATCAGCCCTTCACCTCCAAAAGCAGGAAGGCCGTAAAGGCTGGTATGTCATTCACACCTATTCAGGCTATGAGGATCAGGTAGCCGACAATCTACGCCAGCGTTCTGAATCCTTCGGAATGCAGGACAAAATCTTCAATGTCATTGTTCCCAAAGAAAAGCAGATTGAGATTAAAAATGGCAAACGCCGCACTGTCGAAAAGCGCATTTTCCCCGGCTATGTCATGGTGGAGATGATTGTTACCGATGATTCCTGGTATGTGGTGCGTAATACGCCCAATGTCACCGGTTTCATTGGTCTTGGTGTTCAGCCGACACCAATCGGTCTTGACGAAGTCAGCCGGATTCAAAAGCGGATGGGTGTTGAGGAGCCGAAATACAAGATCGAACTGAAACCCGACGAATTGGTCAGAATTACCGACGGTCCGCTCAAGGGTTTTGAGGGTAAGGTCACCGAAATCGATAACGATAAAGGCAAAATTAAAGTCTCGGTCTCCATGTTTGGCCGCGAAACGCCGGTCTCACTTGATTTTCTTCAGGTTAAAAAGATATAATGAACCCATTGCCTATCTCATTGGTAACTGCAACAGGAGAAATGATGGCTACAAATAAAAAACAATTCGTCAACGTATCTCGATATGTTTCCTCATTGTTTTTTATTTTCGCCTCAATCTTCTCCTGTTTCGATCCTAATAGAAATAGGCGATGGGTTCAGTAAAGGAACATCTTATGGTCAAAAAAGCCGTTAAAGTTCTCAAGGTTCAAGCCCAAGCAGGCCATGCGGTGCCTGGTCAGGCACTCGGGCCGGTTTTGGGTGGTGCCGGTGTGAGTATTATGGAATTTGTTCAACAATTTAACGAAAGAACCAAAGACATGAAGGGACTGATTCCCGCCGTTATCTCTGTCTACGAGGACCGAACCTTTGCTTTCGTAACCATGCAGCCACCGGTGGCTGAAATGATCAAGGAAGAACTGAAGCTCGAAAAGGGTTCGGGTATCCCCAACAAAACCAAAGTCGGCGTCCTCACGGAGGGCCAGGTTCATGTCATCGCTGAACGGAAAATGTCTGATCTTAACGCAAAAAGTCTTGCGGCCGCCCTCCAGACGGTACGCGGTACGGCGCGTAGCATGGGTGTCGATGTTAGGTAGATAGATCGCGCCAATAAAGACCGGCCCGCGCGGCCGGTTTTTTAATAATCTTTTAATCATATTCTGCTATATCTAGCCAATTGGGGATAGCGTCCACACACGAAAAGGCTACCGCTTGCGCAGTAGCCGATTCTAACCCTCAGTTACGCCCTATTCCTCCTAAGGGAGTTTTACCAGCCTCAATATTGTAATGTAAGCTGGGCAATAGGTGTAATAGAGAGAGTTCTCGACGTAAGTCCCTTACGAGAATGGAAATGCAAGGAGGGGCAAACATTTCCGCTTACATCGAGAGCTCTCACTAGTACAAAATAATCCCTCAACTGTTAACATGCATAGTATAGCAACTAAGTTGCATTTTGTCAAGGGCTATATGTCCAACGATCGTATGATGAGTAAATATCGTGAGTAAAGTCGAGGAGCAAGTTGCCATACTCATGCTTCATAGCCACCAAGTCGGCTCTAGGAGTTTATTTCGATTAAAAAAAGCTTTTGGAAGCTACGGCGCGGCGGTGGCCGCATCGAATAGCGACTATATCCGGATTGGTCTCAGCGAGTGTCAGGCAACGGCTATCTACGAGAGTAAAAAATTAATTGCCGGGCGG
>CAZNEF010000050.1:0-6304 GCA_964572235.1 uncultured Candidatus Saccharibacteria bacterium
TCCACGGCTTGTTTGCGCTTTTCGACGCGCTGTTCCAACTCCTGCAGGCTCGATTCATCGGTGACATCGATCCGTATGGCGTCGAGCTTTTTGCGCTTGTCCGCAACATATTCGAGCAAATCCTTCAGCTCCGCGTCGGATCGATAGGTGACGATGACATGGTAGCCGGCGCTCAGAAAAGCGTCAGTTACGGTCTTACCTAATCCCCCGGTGCCTCCCGTAATAACCGCCAGTGGGGTCGTTGGAATTGTCATCCAAACCTCCAAATTTAATAATGATTTAATCTTCTTCTGCTATCCTAATAGGCGGGGTTAAGTGGCTTGCCTTTTTCGAAAACCGCGATGACGTTCTTTGCTACAACCTGGCTCATGAGGTCCCGGGCCTCAGTCGTGGCCGAGCCAATGTGGGGCGTGAGGACGACGTTGGCCATATGGACGAGCTGGCGGCTAAGGTGTGGCTCATGTTCAAAAACATCGAGTCCCGCTCCCCAAATCTGTTTATCGTTCAAGGCCTTGACTAACGCCGCCTCATTAATTACGGCACCGCGGGCTGTGTTAATGAGGATGGCGGTCGGTTTCATCAGATGGAATTCAGCCTCATCAATGAGATGCTTTGTCGTCGGCAAGAGAGGCACATGGAGGGAAATGACGTCGGCTAATTTGAGCACAGTTTTGAACTCGTGAAATTCAACGGCGAGCTTCTTTTCGAGCGCTCTATTACGAATCTCGTCATAATAAATAGGCGTCATCCCAAACCCCTTGGCGATGGCAATCACATTTGCCCCTATGCGACCGAGGCCGACTAGCCCGAGGGTTTTACCCTTAAGTTGCTGCCCCAACAGGAGCTCTGGTTCCCATTGCTGATATTTGTGGGCACGTGTAAAACTATCCGCTTCAACGATGCGTCGGGCGACAGCCAAAAGAAGGGCGATCGTATGCTCAGCTACGGCCTCAGTGAGAACGCCCGGTGTATTGGTGACGAAAATATGGCGATCTTTGGCCGCGGCAAGATCGATATTATCGACACCGACAGCGTAGTTGGCGATAAGTTTGAGCTGTGGCCCAGCCGCGTCCATAATATCGGTGTCAATCGTGTCCGTGAGGAGCGAGACAATGGCCTCTGTGCCGCGGACGGCTCTTTTGAGCTGCCAACGCGACAGAGCGACGGGGCTCTTATGAAGTGTGACATCGCCATATTTTTCCAGTTGCGCAATACCGGGACCAGGAAAAGATCGGGTAATAAAAACTTTGGGACGACGGTTCATCGTCGCGTCTCTTTACGTTTTATGACTCGATGGACGGCGGAACGAATATCACGGGCTTTCAGGCCAAATTTTTTCAGTAATTCATCGGGCTCACCTGACTCACCGAAGCGATCCATAACAGCGATCGGTTCGATTGGAAGTGGATAGTGCTTGGCGTAAAATTCGCTAATGGCCCCGAAAAAGCCAGCGAAAATTTGATGTTCCTCGACGGTTACGACTGCCTTACAGTGCCGACCAATCCGCAGCAGCGTCTCTTCGTCAAGGGGCTTGATGGTTGACACACTGACGACCGTGGCCTGAATGCGTTCTTGAGTCAGCGTCTCCGCTGTCAGTAGTGCTTCATATAAGAGTGGCCCAGTGGCGAGAATAGCGACATCAGGACCGTCGCGGCAGACACTCGCCTTACCGATGACGAATGGGCTCATCTCGGTTGTGATTAGCGCTGTTTTGGCCCGAGCCAAACGGAGATAAACCGGTCCGGCGTGATGAGCCGCGGCAAGCGTTGCCTTTCGCGCTTCAATGGCATCACACGGGTAAATGACCGTCAGATTTGGCAGGACGCGGGTGATGGCGATATCCTCCATCGCCTGATGCGTGGCCCCATCGGGACCAACGGAAATGCCGGAGTGACAGCCGGCAATCTTCACGTTGGCCTGGCTGTAGCAGACGGAAACGCGTAACTGATCCCAGTTTCGACCGGGACTAAAAGTGGCGTAGCTGGCGATGAAGGGGATTTTATCGGACAGAGCCAAGCCGGCGGCAATACCCATCACATTTTGTTCAGCGACGCCAACCTGGAAAAAACGCTCAGGGTATTTTTTGGCAAAATCCTCCATCCGTGTTGATTCAGTCAAGTCGGCGGTCAAGCCGACGACCTGGCTATTTTCTTGAGCGGCCAAAACAATACCCTCACCGAAACCGTCGCGCGTCGCCTGTTGGTCGACATCTTTATCAAATAAATGGAGATTTAGGTGGCTCACTGATGCTCACTTTGTATTTGATTATGAAGTGTGCGTAGTTCGTGAAGAGCGACTTTAGCCTGTTCGGCGTTCGGCGGCGTACCGTGCCAGTGGTAATCGTTTTCCATAAAATCAACGCCTTTGCCGGGAATCGTGTGGGCGATAATGACGCTTGGTTTCTCGTAAACCGCTTTCGCCTCCTCGCAGGCGTCAATAATGCGCGCAATGTTATGGCCATCGACTTCAATAACGTGCCAACGAAAGGCCTCATATTTTTCGCGCAGCGACTCAAGCGGCATAATATCTTCGGTGAAGCCGTCAATCTGGATATTATTGCGGTCGATAATCGTCGTGACATTATTGAGTCGATTTTTGCCGGCGAAAAGAATAGCCTCCCAGGTTTGACCTTCATCGTGTTCACCGTCCGAGAGAATACAGAATATCCGATAGCGTTTTTTGTCGAGCTTGGCGGCTAGGGCCATGCCGATCGCCTGTGACAAACCCTGGCCTAAGGGACCAGACGAGTTTTCAACCCCCGGTAACTCTTTATTATGTGGATGGCCTTGGAGCCGTGTGCCGAGCTGTCGCAAACTCAAAAGTTCGCGGCACGGAAAAAAACCGCGCCTGGCCAGGGTGGCATAGAAAACTGGGTTGATATGTCCGCAGGAAAGGACGAGCCGGTCGCGGTCGCGCCATGTTGGTTTTTTCGGGTCAACATTAAGTATCGCGAAATACAGAGCCGCAAAAACATCGGCCATTCCCAATGGACCAGCCGAGTGACCAGAGCCGGCCGCTAAGAGCATCTTAATAATATCGACGCGAATTTCACGAGCAATTTCGTCGAGTTCCGGAATACGCATCCCGCTCCTTGTGAGTGACTACCAAGTTTGTCGTGGCTAGTTAAAGTATATCACTTTACGAACGGATCGACGACGGGACGCTATTGGCTGGCGAAGCTGTCACCGGTGTCAACGTAGCTGCGCCAGCGAGAACGCTATCATTGAGAATAAAATAAATACCAACACCCAGTAAAAGCGTTAGAACGACAAGCGAGCCAACCGTTAAAATGCGGGTCCGTGACTCTGATTCGCTTAGGCTATCTAATGAACTCACAATTCTATTATAACTCGACTAATGACGCCACTCAATGTCAGTCGTTTGCGCCCGCGTGTTAACTAGGCGGGCAAAGGTGAACAAGAGATCGGAGAGGCGGTTTATGTAGCAGATCAGATCCGGATTGATCGGCTGCTCATGGTCGAGCCGGATAATTTGTCGCTCAGCCCGTCGGCATATCGTGCGGGCGAGGTGAAGGGCGCTCGCTGCCGCTTGGCCGCCAGGCAAAATAAAATGATGCAACGGTGGCAGCTCTTCGTCGCACGTATCAATGCCGAGCTCGAGCCACTCAACCTTTGCCGAATCTACCTCGGCAATTTTGAGGGTAGTGATTTTTCGCTCGGGTACCGTGGCGAGTTCAGCGCCAATCTCGAATAAATGTTCTTGAATAATTTGCAGAATCTTACCGATTTCCTCGGTCTCGGCTGGGAGAAGGCTGATCGCTAAGCCGATCGCGGCGTTTAGTTCGTCGACTGTACCATAGGCCTCAATGCGCACATGGTCCTTTTGGACGCGATCACCACCAATCAATGACGTCTCACCGTTATCGCCACTTTTCGTATATATTTTCATGGATCTATCATAGCAAGATTTAGGCGCTTTTAAAATGCTGGCGCCGGCTAGTTCGGGGGCGTACGGTCTAGACTAACGGCGAGCCGCAATTTTTTCGTAAAGGTCGAGTGTTTCCCGGGCCATTTTTTGCCATGAGTATTGGGCCGCCTGTTTGAGACCTAAGATTTCATAATCTTTTAATAATTTAGGGTTATGAAGGAGATGGTTGATGGTTCTGGCAATCTCTTTGGGGTCGCGTGGGTCAAAGTAGGCAGCTGCGTCGCCGAGAATCTCAGGCATAACCGAGGTGTTGCTGGCCACCACTGGAACACCGCGGGCCATGGCTTCAAGGGGAGGTAAACCAAAACCTTCATACCAAGAGGGGAAAACAAAAAGCTTGGCTCCGGCGTAAAGGGTATCGAGGAGCTCATCGTCGACAAATCCTGGGGTAATAATGTCGTCGCGGTACTGGCTATTATTAAGGTTGGCCAAAATTTCCGGAAATTGTCGATTTGCCTCGCCAGTGACGACTAGTTGGACATCGTGTTCTTTTTTGATCATCTCGAAGGCGGCGTTAAGCATGCCCAAGCCCTTGTGAGGCCGCCACTGAGAGACGAAAAGGAGATAGGGCTTGCGGATGCCGAGCTGCGAAAGTAGTGTTTTCTTGACCCGAGCTACTGAGCTTGGTATTTCAACACCTTCGTAAATGACCGTAACTTTCTCCGGTAGCGCCCGAAGATGAGTAATGAGGTCATGCTTAACCGCTTCGGTAGGCACGATCACGGCGTCGGCCGCGGTAGCCGCGTGCTTCATAACCTTCAAGTAGGCTTGGCGGAGCCCCGGTATTTTTTGGCGACCAACCGGAAAAAAGTTCATGGTCAGATCGTGAATCGTCGTTATAAAAGGCTGGCGATAGTTTAGCGGGTGGTTAAAGTTCAGAAAGTGAGTCAGGTCTGGCTTAAGCTGTGACAGGTCACGCTTCAGTTTGAACTGTTCGGCAAGACTAAAATGTTTGATGGGCGTCACGACTTTGTGAAAGTTGTTGGCTTCGAGGCTACATTCAGCCGCGTCGGCTGGCGTGAGGAGGAGAAAATATTCATGACGGCTCGGCGAAGCGAGCAGGTTTTTGACGAGCTCTCGCGTATAGCGACCAATACCACCAGTCGAAGCCCGATAAAAACGACCATCGAGGGCGATTCTCATGGTTTGGCTTTCTTGTACTTACCCATTCGGGTATTGAGCCAAATCATCATTGTTTCTTCTAACGTAAAGATGGCGGCTCGACCGGCCCGGAGTGTGCTACCCTTGGCATCGTGCCAGGCGATTGGTACCTCGACGACGCGCTCGCCAAGAATACGGGCGATGGTGAGCACTTCGACGTCAATCCCCCACCGGTCAATTGTCGTTTGGGCAAAGATCGCCTGCGCTGCTTCCTGACTAAAGAGCTTGAAGCCACACTGTGTATCGGTGTAAGGCAGCCGTAAAATAATCCGAAAAACAATGCTTCCAAAATAGCTAACCAGCTGGCGCAGGAGACTTTGATGAACATGGATAACGCTGCCATCGAGGTGGCGCGAGCCAATGACGATCGGTGCGCCAGCACGGCGGGCATATAAATCATCGAGGGCGGTGATTGGCGCTGAACCGTCGGCATCCATCATCAGCACGTCCCTGCCTTTAGCGGCCAGCATGCCTAGACGTAGGGCCGCGCCTTTGCCGCTATTTTGCTTAAGCCTTAGATAGATGTCAGCTAGGCCGGTTACCGCCGCTTCGGTGGCGTCGGTTGACCCGTCGTCAACGACAATAATCTCGCCGTTAATTTTACTCTCTTGAAGATAGCGTAAAATACTCGTTAAAGTCGGGACGATGCGCTTTGATTCGTTATAGGCCGGCAAAACAATAGAAAGATCAGGTCTGGGCATCGGACCCCTTCTTGAGATTTGTGCTAATCCAGCCTAAGGCAATAATCAGCCAAAAAAAGGCGGCCAGATCATTTTTCCAATAGGTAGAGTCAACAAGTCCATGAACGAGGAGAGCGATCACGGCGAAAGTGAGCGGCGGGCATTTGGTTCGACGAAAAAATAAGTAAAGAATCCAGATAAAGGCTAAGAGGCCAAAGAGACCCAGATTAACCCAGAGGGTGAGAAAAAGATTATGCGGCGTCACCGCGGCCGGCGTGATATAGGTCGGAAAGTTAATGCGTTCGGCAGTGATTGTGCCAAAGTAGCGTTGATAGTTGCCAAGGCCAACGCCAAACCAGGCTTTTTGGGGCAAGATATCGACGATTGTCGTACGCCAAATCTCGTAACGGAGATTATTACTTGTCGTAGCCCGTACCGGGGCGTTGATACCGAAATTTGGTTGCGCCAGCCAGCCAGCCAGCGCCAAACCGAAAAACAAAAAGAGACCCAGATTA
>CAZNEF010000051.1:0-4857 GCA_964572235.1 uncultured Candidatus Saccharibacteria bacterium
CTGTTGCAGTTACCAAAGAGATATGCAATGGGTTCAGGGAAGAGCGCGTTGGAGAGGTCGCATAGCCCGGTTGATTGCGCCGGTTTCGAAAACCGGTAGGGGTGCAAGCTCCTCGTGGGTTCGAATCCCACCCTCTCCGCCAGATTAGTTTTCGCCTCGTCAGAGGTGGGAATTAATCTGGCGAGTATATTGGTAGGGGTTCGAACGGGCGCGAGCGAGCGTAGCGCCCCGGCCGCCGTAGGCGGTCGAATCCCACCCTCTCCGCCAAGGCTTTGACAGCTTCGATTCTTTTTAGTTTATTGAGTACTTTCTTTATACTTTGCTCCAAAACCACCGGCCTCTAAACCATAGACTGCCGAGACCTGTGTTCCGATTCTTTTAGCATTAATGTCAAATCCAGCTTCCATGTCTTGCAAAGTTTCTCCATTTTCAGGAACCATAAGAGCTGGATACTCCCCGACTTGCTGAGCTTGCACTGCATCAAGAATAATATTCTCACCTTCGATCCAAACATAAGCATGTGCTTCTCGCCATTTTTCTTCCCCAATCAGAACCGAACCAACAATTAGCTTGACAGGCTCACCAATTTTCTGAGCTATATATGCTGCCAACGTAGCGTATTCAGAACACATAGCATTATCTTTCATTTCCGATAGTTTGACATGCTCATTAGCAGCAATTTGCTGCTGTCTTCTAGCGCCTGCGTTTTCAGTTGGCTTACCGAGAACCGAGAATACTTTCCGTTGGATATTGTAGTATTTGAACACTACATAAGGATCAAGCTCAATACCAAGTTTTTTGCATTGCTCAGTCCACTGATTTTTATTCTTCTTCCACATTGCTGCTAAACTCTCTTGCGATACTTTTTCGAGATCTAGATTATCGACATCGATCTCGATATAAATTCCACCATGAGCCGAAATATCAACCTCACTATTCGGAGTTAAGGCTTCGTAAATCTTGCCGAATTGAACCTCTCGATATGCAGCCTTCTTCTCTTTACGAGCCTCATCAGTACTAGTGAGTCCCGCCATTACCCTATCCTGTTCAGACAGTTGACCTAATTGGTCGATTTCTGGATTGCTCATGTTGGCTCCTCACTATTTAGTGTATCAGAGACGTAAATAAACTAGACTTGACCCGATAGCGAGTAATCTGGTATGTAGACGCAACCTTGATGCTCCTGTAAAATAGTTCTAACGTCGTTCACGACTCTCCGCCAGATTAGTTTTCGCCTCGTCGGCGGGCCTTAGCTAGGAATTGCTATGAAAGACAAGATACTCTTAGCAACGAATAATCCTCACAAGTCAGAAAAGCTCACCTGGATAGTTGATGGCTATTTCTCACGTATTGAAACGCCGAAAGAAATAGGTCTCTCGCTTGATGTGGAAGAGATAGGCAAAACTTTTGAAGAAAATGCCATCATTAAAGCGTTGTCGTTTTCTCGCTATTATGACGGCTACGTTATCGCGACTGATGGTGGTGTCTCTATCCCAGCTCTAGGGCGGGGCTGGGACGGTTTGCGGACAAAGCGTTTTGCCGGTGAAGAAGCGACAGACCAGGATCGAATTGAGAAGCTTTTGTCACTCATGAAGGATAAAAAAGGCGATGAGAGAGCAATGTTCTGGCATGAAGCAATTGCTTCATGCCAACAATGGTCAAGTCCTTTTCTCTAAAGAGGTTAAGGGAGTCAAAGGTGTGCTTCAAGAGTCATTTGATCCTACAAAATATAAACCCGGTATATGGGTATGTAGTATCTGGTACTTTCCAGAGCTCAACAAAAATTTTTTCGATATGACCGAAAAAGAACAAGAGTACGTTGAAATTTCTTGGCATAAGCTATTCAGAAAGACTCGCAACTATCTTGAGAAGTGTATTTAAAACTGTTATTTAGGCTATTTTGTACTATTCTTCTAGCCCTTACGCATCATGTCCTTGACGATGCTGACGACCATCAAAACAATACCGAGCCAAACCAGCCCCAGGCCGGGCCATAGAGCCACCAAGAGAATGCCTAGACCTAGGCCAAAGAGGCTGTGCATCATGACGTGCGGAGCGAAGCACTCCTTCATTTTTTCGTTCACGGTGAGTCCTTTCTTTGAATATTAGTATCAGCGTATACTTTGTAACGCCGTGCGTCAATTTTTTACCACAAAGCCACGCCTTGAGTCGGCGCGTATCTCATGGTAGGGTAGCTTTATGAATTTATTAGACAGCGTTGGTTCGGTCGAGGCACGCGATCAGTCGCAAGCCAACTGGAGCGGCGTTCTCGACGGCATGAAAAAACTGCTCGAAAAATAATGTCCTGTTCGGTATTTGTATGGAACCACTCGCTTCACGCCTCCGCCCACAGACGCTCGAGGCCTTCATCGGTCAGTCGCATTTGGTTGGGCCGCAAAAACCGCTCGCCAACGCCATTAAGGAAAAGCATCTCTTTTCCTTTCTTTTGTGGGGGCCGCCCGGCGTCGGCAAAACGACGCTGGCCAAGCTCTACGCCGCCACCTTTACGCTCCCCTACACCGCGCTCTCGGCTGTTTCGGCCAACAAGGATGATATCCGCCGTCTAATCGAAAAAACGACATCGCCCCAGATCATCTTTTTAGATGAGATCCACCGCTTCAATACTACTTAGCTCGGCTTGTCGATGCGGGCGAGGATCCGCTCTTTATCGCTCGCCGCCTCGTCATCTTCGCCTCTGAGGATATCGGTCTCGCCCAACCAACCGCCTTGGTTGTCGCTAATGCCGTCTTTCGAGCCGTCGAGCTTGTCGGTATGCCTGAGGCCCAGATCAATCTTGCCCACGCAGTCGCCTATCTGGCTTCAGCCGCCAAAAGCCGCCGCGCCCACGACGCCTATTTTGCCGCTCTCGGCGATGTTAAAAGTTTCGGCAATCTCCCCATTCCGTTGAATCTCCGTAATGCGCCGACAAAGTTGATGAAGAAGATTGGTTACGGTGCCGGTTACACCATGTACGATGGTAAAAGCTATCTGCCGGAAAAGCTGAAGGACAAAAAGTATTTTAAGTCTTCTTAAGCCTGGCTCTTGAGTAAAGTATAGTATACTATAAACTCATCGCCTGATGCTTGTTGAGCAGCCTCTAGGCTCATGGGTAGCTCTAAGAACCTGTTAAGAAACTCGTTTGATGAACTCATGGCAAAACTCGATTAGGAACGAAACAGGAGAAAATATGACCGCAAAAAAGCCAGTGCTCTGGCCCATATTTTTCACGATTTTTCTTGATCTCTTGGGGCTTGGGCTGGTTATTCCCGTTTTTGCGCCACTTTTTTTGGATCCGAACGCGGGCATACTCGCTCATCCCTACCCGCTCCATATTCGGACGATTTTACTTGGTCTCCTGATCGCTATCTACCCATTAACCCAATTTTTCGGCGCTCCGGTTCTCGGTACGCTCTCAGACCGTCACGGTCGGAAGCCGATTTTACTAATCTCTCTTCTCGGTACGGCTCTCGGCTATCTCATTTTTGCCTTTGGCGTCCGGCAGGACATCGTCCCCCTCCTCTTTATTGGTCGGGCCGTCGATGGCTTCACGGGCGGCAATGTTTCGACGGCTCTTTCAGCGATTAGCGATGTTTCCGAGGGGAGCGCCAAAACGAAATATTTTGGCCTTGCCGGTGTCGCCATTGGTGCCGGTTTCATCTTCGGTCCTTTTTTTGGTGGCAAGCTCGCCGACTCTTCGCTCGTCAGTTGGTTTACCTATGATACGCCGTTTTGGTTCGCCGCCCTTTTTGCCCTTATCAACCTCGGCCTGATCAACTTTTTCTTTGCCGAGACGATTAAGGAAAAAGTGCGCCGAGCGATTCATTGGACGAGCGGTATTACCAATCTCTATCGGGCGATGCAGCTTGACGATCTGCGTACCATATTCATTGTTATCTTCTTACTGAACTTCGGCTTCAACTTTTTCGCCCAATTTTTCCAAGTTTTTTTGGTGCAGCGTTTTCACTTTAATGAAAGCCAAATTGGCGATGTTTTTGCCTATGCCGGCCTTTGGCTGGTTTTGTCACAAGGGCTACTGACCCGACCGCTGGCCCATATTTTTCATCATCGACGGCTTGTCAGTTGGGCGAGCCTCCTTTTAGCCGTCAGCTTAATTTTTCTCTTAAATCCCGATGCGCCTTGGGAGAAGTATCTCGTACTACACTTAGTCGCCCTTTTCCAGGGCTTGGTTCAACCAAATTCGCTGGCCTTAATTTCCGATATTGGCCATAACGACTCCCAGGGTGAGATTTTTGGCATTAATCAATCAATTCAGTCAATCGCTCAGGCGATTCCACCGCTCATTTCCGGCGTCATCGTCGTCATTCACCCGAATCTGCCGATTATTGTGGCCGCCGGTTCAGTTCTGGTCGCTTGGTTTGTTTTTGTTCGCTGCTATTTGCCAACAGCCACCGTCCCGGAGCGCGAAGAGACGCCAATTTTTTAGCGATGCGTTCAATTTGCATTTGTTGGTTACGGTCGCTATGATAGAAAGACAGAAAAGGAGGCTTACGATATGAACTGGTCAGCTTTACCCCAACGCGTAAAAGCCCTAATTGTCGGTGGCGTTGTTTTGGTCGCCGCCGCCGCCATCTCCTTAATCGCTGCGAATCAACAGAATAAGTCGGCGACGGCCGACAATCCGAATGCCGTGCCCGCGCTTGACTCTGGCTTTGCCAACAAAACCGTGCGCGTTTCTTTTAATAGCGACAACAAAGCAGCTTTCCTCGATGCCTTTGGTCCGACGAACCAGGATAGTCTGGTTGGCGACACGAACGACAAGGGGTTGGGTAGCCTCGATCTTGCCGATGGTCAGTGCTTCACGGTTCGGGCCACGGACAAAAACAGCAATGCTACCGG
>CAZNEF010000052.1:0-2575 GCA_964572235.1 uncultured Candidatus Saccharibacteria bacterium
ATAGTCGGGCTTCAGGTCCTCAATCGCTTTCAAAAGGAGAGTCGTAAATCCGTAAACGGCGTTGACGAGCTCACCGTTTTTGGTGGTGAGCGGCGGCAGGGCGTGATAGGCGCGATGGACGAGAGCGTTACCGTCGACGAGCATGAGGCGTTTTAATTTGGGGGGCATGGGCAAATTATACCTGAGAATCGTGGCAATTAACAACGTCCAAATATCAATTATGCTATACTTTTGCTAAAGAAAGGAACGCTATGGAAAATCCTGAGGCCAGTCATAATCCAGAAACGGAACGCCAGCCGCTTTTTCAAAATTGTACGACGCTCAATGCAATCGCCGCAAAGCTGTTCGAGCTACATAGAACCGATCAAGCAGTCGTCGGGACTCACCAGAGCTACTCGGCCGAATCGCTCCTCAGGATGCTCGATAATGTACGGCTCGTCATCGAGAGTGCTTCACGTAGTCAAAATATAAATATGGAAAGCATAAGCGAGCTCAGTCAGATTACTAGAGCCGAAGGTTTGAGGGCCGCCTTCACTGCAGCGATGCGAGCGAGAATGAATGAAATAGTGGTAGAACCTCTAACATTTCGTGCCGATGTAGGCTTCGACCTAGTCAACCCGTTGCAAGATACGCTATATGAATTAGAAGTAGGGCGTAAAAATAATCCCGAACTACAGGCTAACATCGAGCGGAAAATGCAAAGAGAGGCGATAGTCGATAAGATCGCCAGTTACCTAGATGTCGATGCGCAAAGCGAGACTGGGCGGCAGGCTATCGCACGTGAACTTCATTATATAGCCAATCATCGGTCTTAGTCACACTCACTTCGTGAGAAAAAACTTCTAATCAATGCTGCCGTTCGAGCTCCTCACGCACGACGGCCTGGTCACGCCAGGGCAGGTGCTTGGTGCCAACCGTCCGCGAAGTCAAGGCGCCCATGCCGGTCACGAGTATTACATCGCCTTTCTTGGCCAACTGAATGGCCTTGGCAATCGCCTCGCGCCGATCGAGAATCGTAAAAAAGTTCGTCTCTTTTTTCATGGGGTGATCTTTGCTCGCCCCACGCGGCACACCAGTCGCCAGTTCATCAATAATCCGTTGCGGAGACTCAGTATATGGCTCCTCATCGGTCAGGATAACAATATCGGCCTGACGGCCGGCGATCGCCCCCATAATTGGCCGCTTCGTTCGGTCACGGTCACCCGTGGCGCCAAAAACATGAATAATCCGACCGGTCGTGGCTGGCCGTAAAGTCTCATAAATCTTTTCGAACGAGTCTGGTGTATGGGCGTAGTCAACGATCACCGTAAAGGGTTGGCCGCAATCAATTCGTTCCATCCGTCCGGGCACCGACTTGAGGCTCAAGATGGCACTACGAATCGTGGCTAGACCAATGCCGAGGTTGAGAGTCGTAGCGGCGGCCGCCAAAATATTGTAAACATTGAAACGACCGGGCAGGGTCGTCCGTATCACTACCTCCCCTTTCGGAGTGACAAGCGTAAACTGGCTACTCGTCGCCGTCGAATCGTACATGATTTTCTTGGCTGTCACCTCGGCCTTTGCCCCCAACCCGTAACTGACTTTTTTTTCGGCCGGAAAGGCCCAGAAATAGGGAGCCGCTTTGTCATCGGTGTTGATCACCGAAAGCTTTGGCGTGGCGCTAAACATCTTCCCCTTAGCCATTCGATAGTCATTGAAGTCCTTATGAAAATCGAGATGATCGTGGCTGAGATTGGTAAAAACGGCGACGGCGTAATTAATCCCATAAACCCGGTATTGAGCCAAGGCATGGCTTGTCGTTTCGATGACCGCGTACTGGCAGCCGGCCTCACTCATGTCGCGCAATAATTTTTGCAACTGAAAAGGCGGCAAAGTGCCCATATTCGTCTCGTTCGGCCACTCGCGCTCGCCCACTTTGAAAATGACCGTTGAGAGTAGCCCGACCTTATAACCGGCGGCCTCAATAATGCGGGCGATCAAAATAGCGGTTGTTGTCTTTCCTTTCGTACCGGTGACACCGATGATGATCATTTTTCTCGATGGAAAGCCGTACCAATGGGCGGCTAAAAAACCGCGCCCTTGATGGCTAGCCAGAATAAGGGGCGGCGGGACGATCTGACGTAATATCTTTTTGATCATAGGTTCATCGTAGCTGGCTTAATCCGACAGCGCAAGAACTTGGCCCTCATAGTCTGCGTCTTGTTAACGAATAGTCTGCGGCTTGTTAGCGGCGCGCTAGCGGCGGCGCCATTTTTCAGCCAACCGAAATACGGCATAAAGGGTCGGCGCATAGACCTTATCCCAACTCCCGACAAGATCAACGCGCCGGCCACCGAACCTTTCTTTGAAGCGGGTGAGGTTGCTATAGCGCTGATTTTCCGAACTTTCGGGGGCGCTCATGGGGGCACTGATGGCGGCGCTCACGGGGGAGCTCACGGGGAAGCTCACGGGGGAGCTCGTGGGGGCGATTTGCAACAGATCGTACGTCTGACAGCCGCGTTTTTTGGCCGATTGCATGGCCGCAAAGTGGGCGGCGTAAGGCGCCATTAAGTGACGGTTCAGACCGCTTGAGGCG
>CAZNEF010000053.1:0-4921 GCA_964572235.1 uncultured Candidatus Saccharibacteria bacterium
AAATCACGAAAGATTGGATGAGGTGACTGTGGCCGTGACTTGAACTCGGGGTGAAACTGGACACCGATAAAAAATGGGTGGAGCGCTGTCGGCAGCTCAATAATCTCCACGAGCTGCCCATCGGGCGAGGCGCCAGCAATAACCAAGCCCTTCGCCTCGAGCCGTTCACGATAAGCATTATTGAACTCATAGCGGTGGCGGTGGCGCTCGCTAATCGCCGTTTGACCATATGCCTTGACCGACAATGTCTTACTAGCGAGGACGCATTTGTAGGCGCCGAGGCGCATTGTTCCGCCGTAATCATCGACCAAAAGTTTCTTGGCTTGCTCGGGCATAATATGGATCACCGGGTGAGCCGTTTTTACCTCGACCTCCGTGGTATGGGCACCTTTAAGTCCAGCGACATGACGGGCAAACTCGATAGTGGCTAACTGCATACCGTAGCAAATACCAAAAAAGGGTATCTTGTGCTCACGCACGTAGCCAATGGCGGCGATAATCCCTAGAACGCCACGACTCCCAAAACCACCCGGTACGAGTATGCCATCGAAACTGGAGAGTTCGCGTAATTTTTTTGGATCTTTTTCATAGGCTTCCGAATCTAGCCAGGTCAGAACCGGTTTGCGTTTGCCTGCCCAGGCGGCATGCTTTAACGATTCAATGACGGAAAAGTAGACATCGGAAAGAACGAAATTGCCGGAAGTGAAATATTTACCTAAAACGCCGATCTTGACCGGCTTTTTGTAGCTCAAAATATCGTCGACCCAGTGACGCCACTGGTTAAGGTCGTTGCGCCGTGCCTGTAAACCAAAACGCTTTAAGATTTTTTGCCCGAGACGTTGATCCTCATAGACGATCGGAACCGAGTAAATGCTCTCGACGTCGGGTGAAGCGATGATATCATCGGCATGAACGTTGCAAAGGAGGCTCATTTTACGCTTACGCGGTTCATCGACCGGCAGTTCGGAGCGGGCGATAATAAAATCGGCCTGGATGCCGGTTTCGTTGAGCGTTCTGGAAGCGTATTGAGTCGGCTTGGTCTTCATCTCACCCAAACGCCCCGGGATCGGCAGGTTGCTCACCAGCACAAAGAGGACATCGTCTGGCCGTTCAAGCTTCATCATCCGTGCCGCCTCGAGAAAGAGAATATTTTGATACTCACCGACCGTGCCCCCAATCTCGACAAGAACGATCTGGGCACCGGATTTTTCACCGGCGAGCTTAATGCGACGGATCACCTCTTCAGGCACGTGGGGGACAACCTCGACGCAGCGACCCTCATAGGCCAAGGCCCGTTCACGCTCAATCACCGAGAGATAGATCCTGCCCGTCGTCATGTAATTATAAGAAAGAATCGTTGTGTCGAGAAAACGCTCATAGTTGCCGATATCCTGGTCGGTTTCGTCGCCATCGTCGGTAACAAAAACCTCACCATGCTCGAGTGGATTCATCGTGCCCGCATCGACATTGACATAGGCATCGATTTTGACCGCCGTCACCTCAAGGCCCTTACTCTTGAGCAGTCGACCGATTGAGGCGGCCGCCGTACCTTTACCGACGCCGCTCATCACCCCACCGACGACAAAAATGTATTTAATTGATTTATGAGCCATAATTTCCTTGAACTCAATTCAGGATAACGAAGCCTAAAGAAAGTGTCAAATAGCAAGGCTTTACACCTGGCCAACGAGAAGCTATAGTATCATCAATGATGAACTCATTAAGTCCGACAACGCAGCAAAATATTGACGCCTGGCTTAACAACCCCGAACTACGCGAATGGCATGGAGAGATTAACGCCTGGCTTGAAAAAGGCGATAAGGCAGCCTTGAACGATGCCTTTTTCACACAAATTGAGTTTGGAACGTCCGGTATCCGCGGCAAAACCGGTTTGGGATCGGCCAGAATCAACAGTTGGACAGTTGGCACAGCGACCCAGGGTCTGGCCGATTACATAGTCAGTCTTGGCGAAGCGGCGAAAGCCAAAGGCGTCGTCATTGGTTCGGATACGCGCTTGACGAGCCCCGAATTTGTCAGCCTAGTCACCGATACTTTAACCAGCAACGGCATCCGGGTGCTGCGTTTTGCTCGACCGCCTCAAGTCGGCATGCTCTCATTTGCGGTGCGACTCCATCGGGCGCAAGCTGGCATCTACATTTCCGCCAGTCACAATCCGCCGACCGATAATGGCCTAAAAATCTATTGGGCCGATGGCGCCCAGGTCCTGCCACCCCACGATCAGGCGATTACCGCCGCTGTCAAAGCCGTCAAATCAGTCAAAAAAAACAACCCGACCGCGCGTTTAGTCACTGAAATTAACGATGATTTTGACTCGGTTTACCGTAGCCGCGTTCTCCAAGAATCGGTTTACAGTGGACGGAGCGCCCATGTCGTTTACTCACCCTTTCATGGCACCGGCATTCACGGTGTGCTGCCGATTTTGCGTGAGGCCGGCTTTACGGTCACGACCGTCGAGGCGCAGATGGCGAGCGACGGTAATTTTCCGAACGTCCCAGGCGGCGTCCCAAATCCGCAAAACCGCGAATCGAATGCCTTAACTGCCGAAAAAGTTCTCGAGGCTGGGGCTGATTTGGGGATTTCGACCGATCCCGATGCCGATCGTCTCGGCCTCGTCGTGCCGAAAGCGGGGACGACCGTCATCCTCGACGGCAATGAGACGGCCGGACTCTTGGCCTATTTCATCTGTTTGCAGCTTTCAATCGACAAAAAGTTGCCAAGTAATGGCTTTCTGGTCCGTACCATGGTGACAACGCCGCTCCTCGATGCCATTGCCAAAGATTTCGGCCTTAAAATTTATAACGATCTGCCGGTTGGCTTCAAGTATATCGGCGAAACCATCACAGCGCATGAGGACTTTGGCGACGAACTCTTTGTCTTTGGCGGTGAAGAGAGCTTCGGCTGCCTCAAGGGCTCATACGCCCGCGATAAGGACGCCTCGAGTGCCGCGCTCATGGCCGCCGAGATGGTCAGTTGGCTCAAAGACAATGGCCGGACTGTCTGGGATTTATTTGCGGAAATATCCCGAAAATACGGCTATTTTTTGAATGACCTGCATGACATTAAATTTGAGGGCGCCGCCGGCTTTGCGAAAATGACGAAGTTGATGGCCAGTCTGCGCGCCAATCCGCCAACGACACTTGGCGAGATCAGCGTAGCCTCGAGCACCGACTGGGCTGTGCGCACGGAGGGTCAGCCAACAAACGTCGTCATCCTTAATCTAACGAATAATGGCCAGATTTTCGTTCGTCCTTCCGGTACCGAGCCAAAAGTGAAGCTCTACATTGCCTTGTCCGGTCCGGACCATGCGAAGCTGACTGATCAGGCAGCGACCCTGGCCGAGAGTTTAAAGCAGCTCGTTGACGCACGAATCAATGAGTAAGTTCCGATTACCAAACTTCCGAGGCGTTAGCCAGCGTTATAAAATGCCCATTTTTGATTTGACAGCCTTGAGCGTTGCGCCGGCGACCACCTCGGCTTGGGCCGCTCCTCGCATGAGGATAGCGTCAAGGGCCGGACGATCGGCGATTAAGGGGGCATATTTTGCTTGAATCGGTAAGAGGACGGCATCGAGAGCATCGGCAAGGCCAGACTTGAAGCGACCGTAGCCGGTCGTCGCGTACTCCCGTTCCAGCTCAGGGACTGACCTGTCGGTAATAGCCGAAAAAATGAGCAGTAAGTTGCTGATGGCCGGTTTATTGGCTGGGTCAAAACGAACCGTGTTTTCCGAATCGGTCACGGCACCTTGGATTTTTTCCCTAATTGTCGGGCTTGGATCGAGGAGACTGATGTAGTTATGCGGCCCAAGCGATTTACTCATCTTTTTCAGCGGATTATCGAGTCCCATAATTCGGGCACCTTGGCCAAGCGTGATGGCCACTGGAATCTTGAAACAAATACCATATCGATGATTAAAACGTTCGGCGAGATTGCGGGCGAGCTCAATATGCTGTCTCTGGTCCTCACCGACCGGTACTTGCTCAGCCTGATAGAGAAGGATATCGGCCGCCATTAAAACCGGATAATCAAAGAGGGCAACACTAACCGACTCCTGGTCAGCGCCGGCTTTATCCTTAAATTGGGTCATCCGACGCATTTCACCCATCGTCGCGATTGTGTTTAGTAGCCAAGTAAGTTCGGTGTGCGCCGGCACCATCGACTGGACAAAGATCGTCGATTTTGCCGGATCCAAACCGAGTGCCAGGTAAAGAGCGGTCATCTTGTAGACATTTTCCCTGACCGCTTCCGGTTCAATGGAGACAGTCAAGGCATGAAGATTGGCCAGCATATAGAAAATCTGATTATTAAAAACTGCCTCGCCATGCGATGCGGTATTGTTCTGCAGCTCAACCCAATGCTTGAGGGCTCCAATATAGTTACCAATATGAGCTTCACCAATACCGCTAGTGGTTATGCCACTGATAGTTATGCCTGATAAAATTCGTCTTTCTATGATATCTATAGCTAATCCTCATTTGGTTATTTTATGGTTTGACTATATCATGAGAGTGAAATCTTTCCAACTACGAGACTGAAATGAATAATCAACGAACGATCAAGCGAGCCATCACCCTCATCAAAGCGGTGCCGTTTACCCGTGCGGTCATGTTGACCGGTTCCTATGCCGAGGGTCGGGCAACCGAAAAGAGCGATATTGATCTCTTCGTCCAGATTCAAGCCGGCCATATTTGGACGACTCGCGCGTTAATTACACTTCTCATCAGCCTCGCCGGCCTCCGCCGGACCGACCGGTCGATCGCCGGCAAAATTTGCCTCAACTGGTTTGCCACCGAAAACGCACCGGCCAAGCAACACGGCCGGATTTATAAAACAGTTTGGCCGGGCGGCAGGCCGGGGACTATAAAATCCATTTTTGAGAAAACTGGTTCCAGTCTTCTCGGAG
>CAZNEF010000054.1:0-2065 GCA_964572235.1 uncultured Candidatus Saccharibacteria bacterium
CCAAAAAAATTGCCTCGAGTAAGATTTTCAAATCTGAAAGGAGCAAATAATGGGTCAAAAAGTTAATCCATTCAATATCCGCATCGGGGTGACAAATAACTGGCGTAGCCAATGGTTCCCACCGAAAAATGCCTTCGCTCGTTACTTGCTCGACGATCAGAGGTTGCGCGATGTCCTGAAAAAGAAAGTCGGCCGCGATGGCGCGATTGGAATGGTGGAAATCAAACGTGATGCAGAACAAGTGACAGTTCAAATCCACACCGCTAAACCAGGTATGATTATCGGTCGCGCTGGGGTCGGAGTCGAAGAGCTAAAACGTCAAATGACTAAGGTTTTAAGTCCCGATATGAAATTAAAGATCGATATCCACGAGATAAAAAATGGCGATATGTGGGCCGCTGTTGTTGCTGCGAATATTGCGCATCAGATTGAACGGCGTATTAACTATCGTCGCGCCTCAAAACAGGCTCTCGAACGCACGATGGGTCGTGGCGCTCTCGGTATCCGGATTGCGGTGGCCGGTCGTCTCAACGGGGCGGAAATCGTCCGCCGCGAAAAATTTTCTCAAGGTACGGTGCCCCTTTCAACCTTTCGTGCCGATATCGATTACGCCCAAGTCGATGCCCATACGACCTTCGGAATGGTTGGTGTGAAAGTCTGGATCTACAAGGGTGAAAAAGCCCTACCAGATGAAGTGGTTTAGTTTTACCAAGGAATCCTATGTTACTACCCAAAAAACTAAAACATCGTAAGCATTTTCGCGGCAAGCGTGGCGGTACAGCTACGCGCTTGCTGACCATTGCCTATGGTCACTTCGGCCTCAAGGCGACGACTCGCGGTTGGGTGACGAGCCGACAGATTGAAGCCGCCCGACGGGCGATGACTCGTTATATTAAACGTGGTGGTGAGGTTTGGATCCGTATTTTCCCTGATAAGCCGGTCACGCAGCGTCCGCCAGAAGTCGGTATGGGTGGTGGTAAGGGACCTTTAGACCATTTTGTGACCACGGTTAAGCCCGGCCAATATCTGTTTGAGATGGACGGTGTCACCGCAGATATCGCCAAAGAAGCGATGCGTCTGGCTGCTCATAAATTACCGGTTGAAACAAAGTTTGTAGTAAAGGAATAAGATGGCAAAAATGACTAAAGATTTAGAGACCGTGCGCCAAAAGGATGTGATCGCCCTGCATTTGGAGCTACGCGAAAGCCAGTCGACGTTGCAGAAGAGCCGGGTTGACCTCGCCTTTGGCCGTTTGCCGAAAGTCTCAGAGATTAATCGAATCCGTAAACATATTGCGCGTCTGCAAACTGTCATCGGCCAAAAAGCCAAGGCGGCCGCTCATGCCTAAGAAGACTCGTATTGGCACTGTCGTCTCCAATAAGATGACCGGTACCGTAACCGTGGCGGTGGAACGCATGAAAGTTCACCCCCTCTATCAGAAGCAATACCGCGTCACCACGAAGTATCATGCTGACACCGATGGTGAAAGCTATGGTATAGGCGATCAGGTTTTGATCGAGGAGACGCGTCCAATCAGTAAAACAAAAAGCTGGAAAGTTATTAGCCAAGCCCTTTAGGACACTGTATGATTCAATCCTATACTCGATTAAAAGCCGCCGACAATACTGGCGCCAAGGAACTGGCGGTTATTCAGGTTGTCGGTGGGGCGAAACGGAGCGCGGCGATGATTGGTGATATTGTAGTCGCAGCTGTCAAAACAGCCCTGCCTTCGGGAACGGTGAAACGTAAGGAAATTGTTCGCGCTGTCATTGTCCGTACCCATAAGACATTGAAGCGCCCCGATGGTTCGGCGATTCGCTTCGATGACAACGCGGCGGTGATTATTAATAAGGACAAAACACCACGCGGTACCCGTGTTTTTGGTCCTGTGGCCCGTGAATTGCGCGAACGTGGCTTTATGAAAATTATTTCCTTGGCTGAGGAGGTGCTCTAATGAAAATCCGTAAGGGCGACTCAGTCGTTATCCTCGCCGGCAAAGATCGTGGTAAGCGTGGTACGGTCGAAAAAGTAATGCGTCAGTCGCACCGGGTGGCTGTCGGTGGCA
>CAZNEF010000055.1:0-1797 GCA_964572235.1 uncultured Candidatus Saccharibacteria bacterium
TTCGTCAACGTATTTCGCCTCAATCTTCTCCTGTTTCGAATCTAATAGAGATATGCAATGGGTTCATAAGTTCATGGTATGATGAGGGCGAAGTTTAAAAAGGAGGGCCGTGGGCCTCTTTGATCTGTTTAAGCGGAAAAATATTGACTCGCGCTACGCCATCGCGCTCGATATTGGCACCGAGTTCGTGAAAGCGCTCGTTTTTAAGATTGAGGACGATGGTAAGGGTTATGTCTTAGGCGTCGGCCGCCAGCGCCAAAAACTCTCCGATATGCAGGGCGGCACGGTCACCGATATTCACGGTGTCATCCGCAATTGCGAGGCAGCCATTGAAAGGGCCGGCGAGATGGCCGGACTGATTCCGCAGCAGGCGATCATCGGTATTGCCGGCGAGCTCGTTAAGGGCGCGACGACGGATATTCGCTACATCCGCCCCAATCCGAAAGCAAAGATTGACCTGCCGGAGCTTAAGGACATTGTGGCGCGCGTACAGAGACGCGCCTTTGACCGGGCCCGCACTCTCTTGGCCTGGGAATCGGGCCAAAACGAGCTCGATGTGCGCCTGGTCAACGCCGCCATTGTCGACGTTCGCATCGATGGCTATAAAGTGACGAATCCGCTCGGTTTTCAAGGCCGCGAGGTTCAAGTCGGCGTTTATAACTGCTTCGCGCCGATCATCCACCTCGGGGCGCTGCAGACAATTGCCGATGAACTCGAGCTCGATTTACTCTCGGTCGCTGCCGAGCCGTACGCCGTGGCGCGTTGTCTCGGACCGGAAGAGTCGGTCGAGTTTTCGGCGATCTTTGTCGATATTGGCGGCGGCACGAGCGATATTGCCGTCGTCCGTTCGGGTGGCCTTGAAGGCACAAAGATGTTTGCTCTCGGTGGGCGGGCCTTTACGAAACGGATCGCCCAAAGCCTCAATGTTTCCTTCGCCGAGGCGGAGGATCTAAAAATTGGTTACTCGAGCGGCGACTTGGACAAAGGCCGCGCTGACTCCGTCCGTCAAGCTATTGAAGCTGATTGCCAAGTCTGGCTTTCCGGTGTTGAGCTGACGCTCGAGGAGTTCTCGGGTGCCGATCTTTTGCCAAACCGTATTCTGCTTTGCGGCGGCGGTTCGGCTTTACCGGACATCTATCAAACACTGACGGAAGCAAAATGGAGCAAAGAGCTTGCCTTCTCCCGTAAACCATCGATTCATTTTATTCAGCCCAAAGATATCTCGACGATCATCGATAAGACAGGGGAGTTAAAGGAGCCGCGCGACGTCACGCCCATGGCGTTGGCAAACATCGCCCTTGATTTAGTTGGCCAAGAGGAGATAATGGAGAGTGTGCTGAGTCGCGTGGTCAGCAGCCTCAAAACATAATTCTATGGACGAAATTCTTTACCTCGAACCAGACGAAGAGATTACTAGTGTGATCGACAAGCTCAAAAAGACCAACGCCGAGTCGGTCGGTTTGGTAATTCCCCGTAATTCGGCTCTCATCCACAGCATTGTCAATCTCAAACTGCTCAAAAAGGAAGCGACGGCGCAAAAAAAAGCCATCGCCTTAGTGACGAGCGATAAAATCGGCAAAAATATTGCCTCTCAAGTCGGTTTACAAGTGTATGAAGACGTGCACGCCAAGCGACCGGCGAGTACCATTGGCATGCCTGAGCTCCCGAAGGGCGACGAGGTCATCGAAGTCGATATGTCCGCCGGATCCGAGCCGCCATCAACGGCGACAATGCAAGCCACCGGTAGCCCGAAGATTAAACATTACACTCTCACGGCTAACAATGACACGCCTACCG
>CAZNEF010000056.1:0-5279 GCA_964572235.1 uncultured Candidatus Saccharibacteria bacterium
AGATGGGTTAAGGTCTCGATCAGTCGGCGGTTATCTCGCTGATGCAAGCCGACAGTCGGCTCATCAAGCACATAAAGAACGCCAGTTAAGCCGGAGCCAATCTGACTGGCCAGACGAATCCGCTGCGCCTCGCCACCCGACAAAGTACCGGCGGTGCGATTGAGCGAGATGTCGCGGAGGCCTACATTGACGAGAAAAGCGAGTCGGCTCTTAATCTCATGTAAAATACGATCGGCAATCAGCAGTTCACGCTCATCAAGAATTAATTTTTCAAAAAAAGCATGAGCATCAGCGACAGAGAGCTTTGTCAGCTGCGAGATATTAATCCCCTTTTCATGGCCAACACGCACCGCTAACGACTCCGAACGCAGCCGGTTACCTTGGCAGATTTCGCAGGGTCGCGAGCTCATATACTGGGCCAGTTCCTCGCGAACACTGTCACTTTCGGTCGCTTCATGACGGCGGCGCATGAGGTTAATCAGACCATCGAACCAAATCGCAAAGTGGCTTGCCCGGCCGGAATTGAAAAAGCGAATGCGCATTTTCTCGCGCCCTTGACCATAAAGTATGGTTTTAAGATCTTCAGGCGGTAAATCTTTCAGGCGAAGGTCCTGACGAATATTGTAATGTTCACAGATTGAGTTGATGACTGATGAATAGTAATTGTTCTTACCGGCCACATAGTTGGCAGGCATAACGCCACCCTGGATAATCGAGAGCGAGTCGTCAGGGATAATTAAGGCCGGATCGAATTCGGCAATCATGCCTAAACCGTGGCAATTATCACAAGCGCCTTGCGGGCTATTGAAGGAAAAGAGACGTGGGTTAATTTCGGCAAAGGCAAAACCGCATTTTGGGCAAGTGTATTGGCTCGAAAAAATGTGGTCGACGCCTTCGATCGCAATAATAATAAACTGATTCTCGTACTTTTTTGCCAAAACCAGGGCGTTTTCGACCGCCTCAGTCAATCTGGTTAGGTCGGATTCATCCTTGACACGAAGCTCATCGAGCTGAACATCGATCGAATGTTGTTTGTATCGACCAAGGCTAATCGGCTCACGCAGGTGATGTACCTGACCGTCAATACGCGCCGAAACGTAGCCCTCTCCGTAAAGGTCGTAAAGCAGTTGATGATATTCGCCCTTACGAGCAATGACGACTGGGGCGAAGATTTTCGTCCAAAGTGAGCGGCTCTGCGTTTTATCGATAATAATGGTGACAATTTCATCGACGGTTAGTTTTTCGATCTTCGTGCCATCGTTTGGACAGTAGGGCACACCAATACGAGCGTACAAAAGACGAAAATAGTCATAGATTTCCGTCACCGTGCCAACCGTCGAACGCGGGTTACGACTCACCCCTTTTTGATCAATGGCGATCGCCGGTGAAAGGCCTTCAATACTCTCAACGTCCGGCCGATCCATTTGACCGAGGAACTGACGGGCGTATGAGGAGAGTGATTCAATGTAGCGACGCTGGCCCTCGGCGTAGATTGTGTCAAATGCCAAAGAAGACTTACCAGAGCCTGATAAGCCTGTAAAGACAATGAGTTGGTTCCGTGGGAGTTCAAGATCGATATTTTTTAGATTATGTTCTTTCGCCCCACGAATGATAATTTTCTCTTCCATAGAGTCCTATTATACGTCAAAAACTTTATCCGAACAACGGCCGAACACGCTACTGTCGGACACGGGCAATGAGACTGGTCAGCTCTTGACTACTGACATTGGTTTTGACGATGTAATCAGTCGCCCCATAAAGGAGCGCCGAGCGATGGTATTCCGGGTCGGCCACATTGCTGAGCATGATCACCGGTATCGATTGGGTTTCCGGAGCGGCTTTAAGCTGCTTCAAAACATCAATTCCATTCAGATCGGGCATCATGACATCGAGCAGAATCAGGCTAAAGTGAGCCTTACGCGCCTCGGCCAGTCCCTCTTGACCATTGCGTGCCACGCTCACGCGATAACCGTTATGAGTAAGGATTGCCTGATAGAGTTCTGTCAATTGTGGGTCATCATCGACGATAAGAATGCTATCGGTCGGTCGAGCCAGGTGAGAGGGTTGGCTGGTGACAACGACACGTTTAATATGGGATTGGATCTGTCTGGGTGAAGCGATGGGTAAGGTAAAGCTGAAGATCGAACCACGGTCGATTGTTGAGTTTTCGAGTCGAATCTCGCCCCCCATCCGCTCGATGATCAGTTTGGAGATGTACAGGCCTAGACCCGTCCCCCCGGACGCGTCACGACTAAGGATGCTGTCACCAGCCTGTTGGAACTTGCGAAAAAGTAGGGCCTGATTCTTCGGCGCGATCCCAGAACCAGTATCGGTCACTGAAACTTTCATAAATCCAACCGCGCCTGGTTCAACGGCGAGCGTTACCCCACCATGAACAGTAAATTTAATCGCATTGCCAACAAGGTTGGTAATCACTTGCTTGACCCGTTCAGGATCGGCTAATACTAGCGATGGTGGTGATGTTGATGCTACGAGGCTAAGGGTCAACTGTTTTGCCTTGGCCATGACACCAAACTCATTTTCGACAAACCGAATAAGTTCGGGCAGGGCCAGCGGCTCAAGATTGAAAATCGCCGCTCCTTGCTCTAGTCGTGAGAGAGTTAAGAAATCGTTGACGATCCGAATCAAGCGAATGCAGGAATCATGTATATAGCTAATCTTTTTGGCGAAACCAGCATCCTTAAGATGCTCTTTGTAGATTGTTTGAATGAGGTCGACATTACCCCGGATAATTGAGAGTGGCGTCCGTAGCTCATGTGAGGCGATCGTGAAAAACTCATCCTTCGAACGCGCCACGATTTTGGCCTCGGTGATATCCTGAAGGAGGATAACGCTACCGATCACCTCCTGGTCGAAAATAATTGGTGAGATGAAAATTTGGACATAGAGGTTGTCGTATTGCAGATCGGGCAGAGTGATGACATGCTCATCGGCCATGGACTTACGAATTTCCGTGACGATATCGACAGTGCGACCAAGCTTTTGCTGAATGGCTGAGAAGGAAGATATGGACGTCGAACCTTGGGGCAAGGATGCGCCAATCTTCGAAAGTAAGGCTGTCGCGGCATTATTAATCATTACGATTTCCGGCTCAAAATTAGTCATGATATAACCAAGATCAAGACTATTAATTGAGGCCAACAAACGCGCCCGTCCCTCTTCAACCTCATGAGTCCGCTGTCGAACTTCGTTCTCGATAGTCAAAGCGGCTGTCTTGTCGGCTGTGATATCACGAAAGACAATGACGGCGCTTGTCGTTTTGTCCTGGTAGCTAACAGGTGAGGCAACAATTGTTACGGGCGTCTGTCGGCCGATTTTGGTGATGTAATAAAAACCATCTTCCTGGTTTATGGTTGTCACCTGACTAGTCGTGATCGTCTGGGTCGCTGGATGTTCTACGGGCGGCAGAGATTGGTTGCGCCGCATCAGTGGGAAAATGGTCACGATATCTTCACCAATCGCCTCTTGAGTTGTTGTGGCCAGTAGATGTTCGCCGGCAGGGTTAATTGAAACAATTCTGTGGTCCTTGTCGACAACTATAACACCGTCACCGATCGAGGTAACAATAGCGTTTGCTTGGTCACGTTCAATCGCCAATTGCTCATCCCGTTTCTCGATAATTTTGACACTCGCATCCATGAGATCCTGGTAAAAATAAACGACAACCGTGGTGACAGCAAAGGCAAAAATAAAGTCCCGAAGTGTCGTCGTGCTATAGGAAAGATGGATAATACCTTCGAGGCTCAAAAGATAGGCAACACCACAAACAGCGATAAAGCCGAGCGTCCAAAGAATGCCCCGGAGCTTACCCATAAGGAAAAAGACGAGAATTGGGTAAATATTAAAAAGTAGAAGCCCAGAGTTGCCACTGGCATCGCCATAACCACGGTAGTAGAGACCAATCGCCCCGACAAGACCGAGCATCGCCGTCGCTAATTCGACCTTATCGCGGCGAGCGACATTAGCCACCGTGGTATAAAAAATAATGAGAAAACCAACAAATAAGATGTCCGGATACTGCTTCGATAGGTAGGCAATAGTAGCGTAAATAATAAGACCCACCACACTGATCACCGAAAGACCAAATATAAAATGGGCTTGGCGCTGCCGCGCCACATCTTCGTATGTTGGACTAGTGTTACTACTCACTTTTTTATTATGCGCTTTTCGGCCGTTACTGCCAAGAATCGCTTGACACCTTACCCGCAATACTCGATACTGAGTATGTGGAACCAGTTAGACTGGTGGTTCTCTAGAGGAGGGAAAACAATGGCGCCAACGCTTCCGAGCTGGGATCTATTTATTACTCTGTTTTTTATCATTGGTTTGGCCTACGGTTTTATCTTACAGCGGGAACGGATTGTAGCGACTCTCATGTCAGTTTACGCCGCCCTTGTCGTCAGTAGTATTCTCGTTGACCCGGTTGGCCAATTTTTTAAGGGTGATAAGACACTATTTAACCAAATCTGGATCCGCTCCGATACTACTCCATTTACCATTCATCTCGCCCTCTTCACGGGGATTATCGTCCTCCTTGCCGCTAAGGGAGGGATTAATAGTGCCCGCGGCCGCGGTCTCATTTCCCATTTTGAAGTCCTAATCTACAGTCTACTCAATACGGCCCTTATTGTTTCATCAATTTTTTCTTTTCTGCCAGGCCCGACCCGTGATATCTACGCGGCTAGCAGCCACACGGTAAAGTTTATCATTGACCATCAAACCTGGTGGTTAATCCTACCCATCGCCGCCCTTATCACGCTCGGCTTTCAACGTCATAATCGACGCCCAACCTACGACGACGAGTAACCATTGCTAAAAGGTCTTGACTAGTCTATGCTCTGTTCAACGTCACTGACTTGAGTCGGAAGGGTCGTGGTTTGAATGGACGGTGATCGTTATTTGTTGGTAGTTTGCGTCGTCGCCTTGCTGATTATCGGCTATTACCTGTGGCGCTGGAGAGCCACGCCCTAAAGCGCGCAACCAGACCGGCTATCTCCGCACGAGATAGCCGTTTTTTTTAATATCCTGTATTTCCAACCCGTAAAATGGTAGACTACGAATCATATGTTCAAACTTCACTCGCCCTATAAGCCGAGTGGCTCACAACCAGAGGCGATCGACAAAATGGTGAGCGGTCTCAATGCTGGTTACAAACACCAGACACTTTTAGGTGTGACTGGCTCGGGAAAAACCTTCTCGATGGCCAATGTCATCGCCCGTACCGATCGACCGACATTGGTCATTTCCCACAATAAAAC
>CAZNEF010000057.1:0-8652 GCA_964572235.1 uncultured Candidatus Saccharibacteria bacterium
ACGTTTCTGATAAAAACTATAGTTGCTTTCCTGGGCTTTGAACTGCTTAAGAGCGTTAAAGCGAATTTGTCCAATCGAATGATAAACGTGGACCATCGGGACATTTAGGCGCTTCACGAGACGTAAACCGATGAGGCCGGAGAACCAATAGTTAGTCTGAATTATGTCATAGTTTAGCTTTTCCTGGCGCACGCGTTTCAGAACATGAGTCGTAAACTCATCAAGCGCGTAGAGAAAATTGTCACGTGGCATATAGGCCTTTGGCCCGGCCTTAACCCGGATCACTCTCAGATTTTTGTTGAGCGCCACAACTTCTTTTTTGTTTGAGCGGTTCCACCTGGTGTAGATGTCGACGTTAATGCCCCGTCGGGAAAGATGATGGGCGAGATAATAGACAAAAATATTTTGCCCACCAGATTCTTTTGACCCGATTTCCGCCAAAGGATCGGCATGATCGGAGATCATCAAGATGCGCATATACGTTATCCTCGAGTTCAAATACCGTTTGGCTCACTCTACGCTAGCTTTAGACGTAAATCAATGGTGCAGAGTCGTTGAAGTTAAAAGAAACGCGGCCGCCTTTTCTGGTGAAACAATATCGATAATCGTGCCACCACCGAGTTCAAAGCCGCCGTACTGGGAGACACGGGGCGCGATTTCCAGATGCCAGTGGTAGTAATCGGCGTTGTCGCTCGTTGTCGGCAGGGAGTGAATGAAAAAATTCAGGCCTGGGTCTTGAAGCGTTGTATTGAGCCGGGCGAAACCCTGTCGCAAGAGTGTGGAAAAATTCTGCAACTCAGTGGCTGTTGCCTCCTCAAACATTGACTGATGCTTTTTCGGTAGTACCCAAATCTCGAAGGGAAAGCGAGCGGCGAAGAATGTAAACATGATAAAGTTATCATTTTCACCAATGATACGTAGTTTGGCCTTCTTCTCGTGCTCAATCATCTCACAATAGACGCAGTGGCCATTCAGTTCGTAGTAGCGTTCACTGCCATGCTTCTCTTTGAGAATGTGGTTCGGGATAATTGATGAGGCAAAAATCTGGGCATGGGGATGGTTAATCGAAGCGGCCGCCGCCTCACCGTGGTTATAGATTGGCATGACGTACTCAATGGCCGGATCCTGCCGGTAGAAGGCACAGCGTTTCTGCATAGTCTTCATCAGGTCAAGCATCACCGCTTGGGGAAAACTGGGTAGACGGAGGTCGTGCTCGGTAACGACGACGATATCGTGACCGCCGATAGCCGGTTTGGCCGTGTAAAAACCCTCCTCTTCGACGTAACTACGCACCTCATGAGCGCCTTCCTCGAGAAAGGCGGGAAATTTATTGGGCATGGTGAAGGTATGCTGACTATCATACTTGGGGTAACGCGTTTTGTAGGCCGGACTGTCGGTACAAAAAGGACAGTCCGCCGTTGACTGCTTTGTTTGATCGGCTTTGACGATAAAATCACGCGGCCGTTTCGCCCGTTCTGGGGCAATGACGACCCATTCACCAGTAACAATATTCTGCCTGAGTTGTGGAATAGTAAACCTCCTAGTAGAGTTTAGCCCTAAGCTTCGTAGCTCAAAACTGGTGTCATGAAGCCATGAGTCAAGGCGATGGCCAGAGCATCGGCGGCATCGTCTGGTTTCGGCGTCGCGGATAGCTTGAGTAAGATTTTAATCATGCTCTGGATTTGGGCCTTTTCGGCCCGCCCATGACCGGTAACCGCCTGCTTGACTTGGAGCGGTGTATATTCAAAAACCGGTAGATTCTCTTGGGCGGCCGCTAATAGAATCACGCCGCGCGCCTGGCCGACGCCAATCGCTGTCGTGACGTTACGGGCGAAAAAAAGCTGCTCGACAACGACTTGGTCCGGTCGCTCAGTTCGCAATAGACCTAGCACTTCCTGGTAAATTTCTTGCAGACGGTGATAGGCAAGCTTCGTTTTATCGGTTTCAATACAGCCGTAGCGGATGAGCGCATAGCGCTGGCGCTCGCCCTCAATCAGCCCCCAACCGACGCGGGCTATGCCTGGATCAATACCGACAATGCGCACAGACCTCCTCCAAACCGTGAGTTCTTAGTTCTTGCTTATCGTATCATGAGTGCTAAAGTCTAGGCAAAATTACTGATGACGTCGGCGACATCGTCAAGCCCTTCGAGCGCTTCAATGAGTTGCATAATTTGCCCGGCCACTTTTTCGTCTTCGATCAGCACGGTTTGAGTTGGTACGTATTTTTGCTCAATCAAGTTCACAGTCAGACCGGCCGCTTCGAGTATCGCTTGCGTCATACTTAAGGCCGCTGGTGTGCAATACACCATAAAGCCGTCTTCGGTGACCTCGTAGTCGTTGGCTTCGGATTCAAGAATTGTCATCTCGGCCGCGTCGCTTGATTTATCACCTTTCAGTACCGTCAACACAGCTTGCGGCTTAAAGAGATAGGCGACCGATCCGGATTCGCCGAGATTGCCGCCATGTTTACCTAAAACGGCTCGAATGGCGCTAATCGTTCGGTTACGGTTGTCGGTAATGGTTTGCATATAGATAGCGGTACCACCCGGACCATAGGCTTCATAGGTCAGCTCTTCGGTCAGCGTACCACCACCCTCACCGGTCCCCCGCTTGATTGCCCGTTCGATATTCTCCTTCGGCATATTATTTTTCCTTGCCATCTCCATCGCTAGGACTAGACGGGGATTCGTATCGGTCTGGCCACCATTTTCGCGGACTGCCACGGTAATCGCATGACCAAGTTTGGTAAAAACTTTACCACGCTTCGCATCGGCCGCTCCTTTTTGATGTTTGATCGATGACCATTTTGAGTGTCCGGACATAGGGCTCCTTTGCTAGCAGAGCTTACCTTAACGGGCTGTTTTCGTCCAGTAATTGGTGCCATCACTGGTGACGGTTACCGTACCATTGCGGTCCGTCCGATAAAGCGTCGCCCCGATCTGGCGTAAACGCTCCAAAGTTGCCGCACCTGGGTGGTGGTATAGGTTATGGTTGCCAACCGAGATGATGGCGAGCTTTGGCTTGACGGCTATGAGAAACGACGGCGATGAGCCATAGCTACTGCCATGATGCGTGACCTTAAGCAGCGGGCAATCGACCGCAATATGGAGGGCTGTCGCCGCAGCCAGGCTCTCGTCCTCTTGTTGGAAATTTAAATCGCCGGTCAAGAGGGTACAGAATGAGCCAAACTCGATTTTAGTGACAATCGTCGCCGCGTGTTGATCTTTTGGCAACGTCCCCGCCGCGTCGCTCGGTGGGTGGAGAATGCTGAGCTTGGTTTCGCCGAGGTTAAGTTGATCACCGGCTTTGACGTTGGTGACCGGAATCTTTTTTTCGATAATCATTTCCCGCATCTTTTTGTAAGTGACGGTGTCGCCGATGGCGCCACTTAACCATATGCGGTTGATTTTATATTGCTTGGCTAAACTCAAAAAACCACCGATATGATCGAGATGATTATGGGTGAGAATGAGGAGTTCGATCTCCCGATCGCCCAAGGGCATCTGCGCGCCAAGCTGGCTCAAAACGCGGTCGTCTGCCCCGGTATCGATCAGGACATCTTCCTGGTCTGGCAAGCGCAGGTAAATACTATCGCCTTGACCAATATCAAGAACGCTCACCCGGAGTTCGGCCGGACCAGTCGGCCAAGGTACCCGAGGCCAAGCGTACACGACCAGTATGAGGAGAAGTAAAATGAAAAATTGCTTCATGTTGTATCATTTATTGATCGTTCAGGTGGCGATATAGGGCGAAAAGAAAAAAACTGTACCCGGCCCAAACAAACCAAGACAGCGGGGGAGCCGTGGCGTTCGCCCATGGCAAAGTGGCAATTTCGCGTACAACTATCATGATATAGCGCAGCGCGATGTCAAACGGGTAGCTGAGCCAGGCGAGGAAGGGGAAGACGGCGACCAACAATACTAAGGGAATGCCGAAGGCGGTGAGCGGCGGAATGAGCGGTCCGATGAGAGTGTTGGCCAGCAAACCATAGGGGCTTAAACTGCCAAAGTTATAGATAATAATTGGCAGCGTCGTCAGCTCGGCCGCTAAGGTGCTCGCCACGGTTTCGGCTAACCACATTGGCCAGTGCCATATCGCAAGACGGTTGGCAAACGGTGTCGCGAACAAGACTAATCCGATCAAGGCGGCGAAGGAAAGCTGAAAGCCAATATCGTAGAGTAAGACGAGCGGATTAATGATGCACATAATAACCGCTATTAAAACAAGGAGGTGCGGTATCGAGGCTTTACGGCTAAGGGTATGGGCGAAAACGAGAAGACCGGCCAGTATACCGGCCCGGACAACTGAAGCTGTCGCTCCGGTAAAGACGATAAAAAAGATGATCGCTAGCCAAGAGAGCCAAAATTGCCACCAACGCCCGAAGCGCTGGCTGAACCGCGTAAATAATCCCATAACGATCGTCACGTTGAAGCCGGAAACGGCGATAATGTGGGAAAGGCCAGCGATCCGAAAGTTATCGATCAGCTCGGGCGGGAGGTTCGTTTTTAGGCCGACGACGATGCCGGCAAAAAGGGCACCACTCGGCTCAGTAAAGAGGCGGCTGGTCGTGAGGCCAAAAAGCTTCCGGCTATTGATGATAAAACGCTCCCAGGCGTTGAGTCGGGCTGGTCTTTCCGCCACAACGGTTGGAAAGTTCAGTCGGGCAAAAATTTTATCTTTGGCGGCCCGACGGAAGACCGTTTCGTCACCAGGGGCGGCGATCGATAATAAGCGTCCGACGACCGTGACAATCGTACCGGGCGCGATGACCTGGTTTCGCTTCATGAGGAGCCGTACATTCCAACCGGTTGGCGCGCGCGCTTGATAAGTGACGTAATCATTATTTTTTGTTGGTTCATCCAAAATAGTCAGATCGAGCGTCTGGACTATCGTATAGTCAATCGACGGTGTGATTGACTGCCAATAGAGCTGGTAGTAACTACTAGCGACGACGCCACTGACGAGGCAGAGAAGACTTGTCAAAAGCACAGCCGACCGCCGAACGAAATAGCCGATGAGAACGGCTAGGCAAAGTAAGACATTGATGAACGCGCCCAATCGAAAGATTGGCCAGGCCGTACCAAGTAGCCAGGCGATTAAGACGAGGAGAAAAACGAGTGATGGACGGGTAATAGCTTGACGCATAAACAAAAATATGAGCTAATTAGAGACGTATATGGAGTTTTGCATAAAGTTATTAAATTATTATTAAATATTGGAACGGGAGATTTTATGGCCAAAGATAATACGCAGCCTAACGCTCAGCCAGCCGACCAACCCCTAGACGCACCAGAGGCGCAGCTACAACGTCTCGCGGCTGATTTTGCGAACTACCGCCGTCGCACCGAAGCCGAGAGGCAAGCGGTCGTCGCCCTGGCCGAGGCGCGTACCCTTCTTGAGCTGACCCCAGTTCTCGATAACTTTCGTCGGGCAAGTGAGCATTTACCGGTCGAATTAAAAGATAATAACTGGGTGATTGGTGTCTTGCATGTTGAACATCAGCTTGAACAAATCTTGGCCGAGTTCGGTCTGGCCAAACTTAAAACTAGCGGCGAACCTTTTAACCCACAATTTCACGAGGCAATCGAGCACGAAACCAGCCAAACGGTGCCCGCCAATCACATAACTGTCGAAATCGAAAGTGGTTATCGATTAAATGACCAAATTTTAAAGCCAGCCAAGGTCAAAGTCAGTAGTGGACCGGCCCCTGACCCTACCCCACTTGACAAAAATGTAAAGTTTCCTTTACAATAGAGATAATAAAAATGTAAGTGGAGGTCTGACCATGGCAAAAATTATTGGTATTGATTTAGGGACAACAAACTCAGCCGCCGCCGTCATGGAAGGTGGCAAGCCGAAAATTATCCCCTCGGCTGAAGGACCGGCCATCGTGCCTTCGATTATCGCGGCGACCAAGGCCGGAGAGCGCCTCGTTGGTCAACTCGCCAAACGGCAATCAATTACCAATCCCGAAAACACTGTCTATTCCGTGAAACGGCTGATGGGTCGTCGTTTTGAGGACGACGAAGTGAAGCGAACGCAAAAAATGATCCCCTACGCGGTTGTCAAAGATGGCGAGGGCGTGAAGGTTTCGGTGGGTGACAAGAACTATACACCCCAAGAAATTTCGAGTTTTATCCTCCAAAAGTTAAAGGTTGATGCCGAGGCCTATCTTGGCCAAAAAGTCACCGACGCGGTCATTACCGTACCGGCCTACTTTAACGACGCCCAACGCCAGGCGACCAAAGATGCTGGAACAATCGCTGGCTTCAATGTGCAACGCATTATCAATGAACCAACGGCCGCGGCCTTGGCCTATGGCTTGAGCCGTGACGAGAAAAAGGATCAGAAGATCGCGGTTTACGATTTTGGTGGCGGTACCTTCGATGTCACTATCCTTGAAATGGCGATAACCGGCGCCGAGTCGAGCTTCGAAGTTCTCTCGACTAACGGTGACACTCACCTTGGCGGTGATGATCTCGATCAACTAATCATGAATTGGATTATTGGTGAGTTTAAGGCCAGCGATGGTATCGATGTCTCTAATGATAAGATGGCGCTTCAGCGGGTTAAGGAAGCGGCGGAAAAGGCCAAGATTGAGCTTTCGCAAACGCAAACAACGGAGATCAACCTACCCTTCATGACCGCCGATGCGACTGGTCCGAAGCACCTTGTCATGAGTCTGACACGAGCGAAACTCGAGCAGCTCGCTGAACCGATTGTCAAAAAAACCGGTCCAATCTGTGAGCAGGCGCTTAAGGATGCCAAATTGACATCTAAAGAGATCGATGAAGTCATTCTCGTCGGTGGCATGACCCGTATGCCGCTGATTCAAAAGCTCGTTCAGGATGTCTTCGGCAAGGAGCCGAGCAAGGCTGTCAATCCTGATGAAGCGGTCGCTTTGGGCGCAGCCATTCAAGGCGGTGTTCTCGGTGGCGATGTTAAGGACGTACTGCTCCTCGACGTGACGCCGCTCTCGCTCGGTATCGAAACGATGGGCGCGGTGATGACGAAGCTCATTGAGCGCAATACGACGATCCCGACGGCGAAATCTCAGGTCTTTTCGACAGCGGCCGACAACCAACCTCAGGTGGAGATCCATGTCCTACAGGGCGAACGGGGCATGGCAAACGATAACCGAACGCTTGGTAAATTTACCCTCGATGGCATTCCCGCGGCACCGCGCGGTGTACCGCAGATTGAGGTTACCTTCGATATTGATGCTAATGGTATCTTAAATGTTTCGGCTAAAGATAAGGGTACAGGCAAAGAGCAAAAGATTACGATTACCGATAGCACCGGTCTTTCGGAAGCCGAGATTGAGAAGATGCGTCAGGACGCCGAGCTGAACGCGGCTGACGACCTGAAGAAAAAAGAGCTCATCGAGGCCAAAAACAGCGCCGATAACCTCATCTATACAACGGAAAAGACGCTCAAAGAGGCGGGCGATAAGGTGACGGCCGAGGATAAGACGCCGGTTGAAGCGAAGATTACTGAAGTTAAAAATGTTTTGGCCGGTGAGGATGTGGAGGCGATTCAAAAGGCGACTGAGGAGCTAACAAGCGCCGTGCATGCCATTGCTGCCAAACTGTACGCTACGCCGCCCGACGCTCCGTCTCCGTCGACAAAACCGGAAGAGCCGGAAGTGTCAGGTACGCCGGAAGAGACAGAGAAGTCGGAAAAGAGTTAATGCTATACTGGAGGTGAAGAAGGGATGAGGTAGGAGGGATAATGCGGCGTTTTTGGCTTATGGCACTTTTGCTCGTTACTCCTTTCTTCTTGACTGGCTGTAGCTTAAAGTCGAGGCCAAAAGTTGGTCTCTTAGTCTCGCCGAGCTCGACAATCGGACCTGGTCAAACGATCGACACAACTAGTGTGACCTACTTAACAGTAGAGCCGACGAGTCTTGACGCCGCTTTCACTGCCGATTTTGCCCTGGCGAAACAGAAAGTCGAGGCTTGGCAGACTAATGCCGAGCTGAGCTACCTTTCGATAAAACTACCGGCAAATCTCGCCCTCGACGCGGCGACCGAAGTTTTCGTTTACGGCTCAGCCAACGATGCTTATAACTGGTGGACGTTCAATATCTCCCAAAATACGGCTAAGGCGGTGCGCGCTATCATTCCTAAAGAGGACTACTTAGGGACGATTGTCCAGCCGATCCCAATGCAATTTTGGAAGATCAACTATGTTCAGGCGTTGCAACTGGCTGAGGTGAACGGCGGCGCCGATTGGCGCTTGACTCATCCGGACGCGACCGTGACCATCAATCTGGCAGTCGGTCAACCGAAAAATTACCTTTGGTGGTCAGTTGAGTATGAATCGACGACGAGCCAACCTTATAAAATCTTAATTAATGCGGCGACGAAAGAAGTCGTTAACCCAACCTCTGGATAATCATGAAAGATTACTACGCTACTTTAGGCGTTGCCCATGATGCCGACGCCGAGACGATCAAGCGAGCCTATCGTCGTTTGGCCCATCAGCATCACCCAGATAAGGCCGGTCGAGACAAAGAGGCAAAATTTAAGGAGATTAACGAAGCCTACCAAGTCCTTTCCGACCCCGAGAAACGTCAGCGTTACGACCAGTTCGGTAGCGCTGATTTTGGGGCGGCCGGTGCCGGACCAAACACTGGTCAAGGCAATTA
>CAZNEF010000058.1:0-2751 GCA_964572235.1 uncultured Candidatus Saccharibacteria bacterium
AGTCGTTAGCGGTGCGTGTCGGCCATGAAAAGGGGATTAATATTTCTGAGCTGACAAAGCTCTCTGTCGCTGATGCTCATGCTTTTTTTGAAAAATTGATTCTTGATGAGCGTGAACTGCTGATTGCCGATCGTATTTTACATGAGATTAAGAGCCGACTGGCTTTTCTCGTCAATGTAGGCCTCCGCTACATATCGCTCAATCGCACCGCCGGTACCTTATCGGGTGGTGAGGCTCAGCGGATTCGTCTGGCCAGTCAGATTGGCTCTGGCCTAACTGGCGTTCTTTATGTGCTTGATGAGCCGACTGTCGGCTTGCATCAGCGAGATAACCGCCGACTGATCGAGACCTTAACCCATCTCCGTCACCTTGGCAATACGGTGATTGTTGTCGAGCATGATGAAGAGATGATCTGGGCGGCTGACTATATTGTCGATATTGGTCCCGCCGCCGGTGTTCACGGCGGTGAGATTATGGCTAAAGGTCCGCTTGAGGAGATTATGAAAAGTAAGCACTCGTTAACGGCGGCCTTTTTACGTGGCGACCGTTTTATCGGCGTACCGGCCAAGCGCCGTTCCGCCTATAAAGAGATGATTACGATTGTCGGTGCGCGCGAACATAATCTTAAGAATCTGAACGTTTCTTTTCCGCTGGCGACTTTAATCGCGGTAACAGGTGTTTCCGGCTCTGGAAAAAGCACGCTCGTCAACGATATTTTACATAAGGCGATTAACCAGAGGCTCAATCATTCGATTGAACGACCAGGACGGCATCAGGAGATTCAGGGACTAAAGTATATCGATAAAATTATCTCGATTGATCAGTCGCCAATCGGTCGGACACCGCGGAGTAATCCGGCCACCTATACGGGTATTTTTACGCCGATTCGCGAATTAATGGCGGCGACGCCAGAGGCACGCGTGCGTGGCTACCGTCCCGGTCGTTTTAGTTTTAATATTGCTGGTGGCCGTTGTGAGGCTTGCCAGGGTAATGGTACGGTGACAATTGAAATGCACTTTTTGCCCGATATTGAGGTGCCGTGTGAGGTCTGTAAGGGCCGGCGCTATGGTCGCGAAACGCTTGAGGTGACCTACAAAAATAAAAATATTTATGAGATCTTAAAACTGACGATCGAAGAGTCCCTACGGTTTTTTGTCGATATCCCCCAGATTAAAGAAAAGATGCAGACGCTCGTCGATGTCGGACTGGGCTACATTCAGCTTGGTCAGTCGGCCACTACTCTTTCTGGTGGTGAGGCCCAGCGCGTCAAACTTTCATCCGAGCTCGGGCGTCGTAGTACCGGTAAAACGCTCTATCTTCTCGATGAGCCAACCACCGGTCTTCACTTTGCCGATATTGAAAAGCTTTTACTGGTACTCAATCGCTTGGTCGAAAAAGGTAATACCGTTATAGTCATTGAGCACAACCTGGACGTGATTAAGACGGCCGACTACATTATCGATTTAGGCCCAGAAGGCGGCGACGGTGGTGGGCGGCTGATAGCGGCCGGAACACCCGAAGAGGTCGCGGCCAATCCGCAATCGTTTACCGGTCAGTATTTGTCACAGACACTCGGCGAATATCGGAAAAAGCATGGCTCGGCTGATAAGCAGACAACGCTCCCGAAAAATGCTTCACTTTATGCGGTCAAAGTAAAGGTATGAGATGGGTAATGCCCGACGAGCCTGGCGTCTATCTCATGAAGGACAGTCAAGGCGCCGTTATTTATGTCGGTAAGGCGACCTCGCTTAAGGACCGGGTGAGTTCCTATTTCACCGGCCTTAAGGAGGGCAAAACGGCTGAACTTGTGACTCATATTACAGATATCGCTTTCCATACCACTGATTCAGCGCTCGAGGCACTTTTTCTCGAGGCGAATCTCATTAAAAAGTATCAACCGCAGTACAATATTAAAGGGCTCGATGATAAAAGTTTTCTACACATCATCATTACTGGTGAGCCGTATCCTCGTGTTTTACTCGTTCGCTCGACCGACGCTGATTTTCATTTGGCGAAGTATATTTTTGGCCCCTACCTCAACGCTTGGGCGGCCCGTGTGGCGATGGAGGTTGTCCGTCGTATGTTCCCTTATCGACACTATGCGACGTTGCCAAAACGGCCCTGTCTCACCTGTCAAATGACAGCCTATCCTGAAGTTTGTACGCGTGAACTTGATTTAAAGATTTATCAGAAAATCCTACGACAGCTTCGACTATTTCTTCATGGCAAAAAAGGCCAGGTCGTGAAAACTCTCGAGCGGCAAATGCATACTTTGGCGAAGGCGGAAAACTTTGAAGAGGCGGCGAAGGTCCGCGACCGTGTACGGGCCATTCAACACGTCGAGGATATTGCCCTCTTGTCGCGTAAAGTCAATTTTTCTGGGACACTCACCGATGATGAAGGGGTTATTCCCCATCGAGTCGAGGCCTATGATATCTCCAATATATCGGGACAATACGCCGTTGGCTCGATGGTCGTTTTCACTGACGGGGAGGTAGACAAAAACGAATATCGAAAATTTCGTATTCGTCAATCACACCGCCCGAATGACATTGAGATGCTACGTGAACTACTAGTGCGCCGTTTCCGTCACCACGAGTGGCCCTTTCCCGATCTCCTATTGATCGATGGTGGCAAAGGGCAGGTGGCGATCGCTGTCAAAGTCCTATCTGGCTATGAGCTCACGATTCCAATCGTCGGTTTTGCTAAACGGCCGACCCGTCGGGCGGAGAAACTGATTTTTTCTGAACC
>CAZNEF010000059.1:0-2322 GCA_964572235.1 uncultured Candidatus Saccharibacteria bacterium
CGTGACGACGCCCTTAGTCATTACCCAACATCATTCATATAAGGGAACAAAAGCGGAGCGTATCTCGCCAGCCGATAAGGCGCGACTTAAAAAGTATCGTCAGAATATTTTTTACACCGGCATCTCACATTTTATGACCAGCGAGGTCAAACTCAACTACATCGGCGTTGTCTATAACGGTATTGAGCTCGATGATTTTCCCTATAAAGAAGATAATCATCGAAAGGGTCTGTTCTTTTGTGGCCGGATGCTAGCCGGAAAAGGCGCTGACACAGCGCTCGAGATCGCCAGTCAGCTCGGTCAGCCAATCACGGTAGTTGGCGATAAGCGGCCTGGACAAACAAATAGTCAGTTTTGGCAGACAATTGAGCAGCGTTTACAGGCACCCAATGTTAATTATCATGGCTTTTTACCCAACAAGGCACTAGCACCCTATTACCAAGGCGCCAAGCTCTGCCTTTTCCCAATCCGCGTGGCCGAGCCATTTGGCCTTGTCATGATCGAAGCAATGGCCTGTGGCACGCCGGTGATTGCCTTCGACTTAGGGGCGGCACATGAGATTATCGAAGACGGTAAGACCGGCTTTCTCGTCAGGCCTAACGACATTAAAGGCATGGTCAAGACCGTCAAACGGATATTAGCGATGAGTGAGACTCAATATCGAACCATGCAGCGCGCCTGTCGACAAAGAGTGGAAGCCTACTTCACCGCGGACAAAATGATCGATGGCTATGAGGCGATTTATCGAAAAGTTCTCGGTCGATAAGGTTGACTGCGCCAGACGATTAGGTTAGACTGAACCTATTAATAAAGAATTGTAAACTATGAAGATCTTAATCATTCTCAAATTCCCCCTTTACGGTGGTGGTAGTGGCACCTACACACGCATGTTGGCCCAAAAGCTCACCAGGCTTTGTCACCATGAGGTGGCGATCGTCGCTCCCGATACGCGCCGTCTATCAGGAATAAAAATTTACCCGGTCAGCCTTCCGATACAGGCTGTTTTTGAATCACATCCCGAGTTCAGAAAGGCAAGAAAATACCGTAACCTATCAGCCGCTGATTTTTTTCGAGTCTATAACGCTTTCTTTCAGACTACCCTGGCCGCCATCGATGATTTTAAACCAGACATCATTCACGTTCAACACGCGTCCTTTCTGACCTGGATCGCTAACTATGTCAAATCCTTCTACGGTATACCGTATATTGTCACTGCCCACGGCAGTGATATTTATAATACGAGTTTAGACAATCGTTTTCGTGTGTTGACCACCCAGGCCTTAAGCCGTTCCGAGTACATTATTTGTGTTTCCAACCATATTAAAAAATGGCTGCTAAAAGTCTACGGCAAGCAGCTTATGCGAAAAACCCGAATTATTCCTGGCGGTATTGATCTCGAGGCCTATGAGCAGCCGATTGACATTAGCGGAATCGAGGAGACATACCATCTTAAAGGCCAGGCGCTCATCCTTTACGCCGGACGTATCACTGCCGTCAAGGGTCTCCGTTATCTCATCGAGGCTGCACCGACAATCAATGGCCAGGTTTATATAATCGGTGAGGGCGAGGAACGCCATGAACTTGAGGAGCTTGTACGGAAGAATAAGATTGGCAATGTTCACTTCATTGGCTACTTCGGCCAGAATAAGGCCAAGATTTTACGCGCCTTCTATAGGCGCGCCAGTGTCGTCGTTGTACCTTCGGTTTGGGATGAAGCCCTCGGTCTCGTCATCTTGGAGGCCATGGCCGCCGAAACACCGGTCGTCGCCAGCAATAAGGGCGGTATTCCCTTGGCCGTTAAAGATGGCCAAACCGGCCTCCTCGTTCGTTCAAGAAGTGCTAAGGCATTAACCCGGGCAATCAATATGATACTCGGCGATCCAAGCCTGCACACTCGCCTCGCCAAAAACGCCCGTAAGCTCGTCTTTGAACGTTTTTCTTGGCCGGTTCTCGTCCGACAGATTGAAAAGCTCTATGAGCGGACCAAAGCGGTGCGTCGACAGATCATTACCAAGGAACCGGTCAGTTTCCTCGATCCAGAAGATCTCGTCCGTGAGCGTAAGGAATTGACACAGAAAATTGACTACGACCATGCTACGATAGAGGAGCACGAGACAGAACCAAACTAGGAGTGATATGACTAGATCGATGCAGATCGCCATTCTCGCTGTCGAAGCCTCACCTTTTGCAAAAGAGGGTGGTCTGGGCGATGTTATCGGTTCGCTGCCGAAAGCCCTCGGTGAGCTTGGTGTCAATGTCAAGGTTTTCTTGCCGCTTTATCGTTTCATCAAGCCAAGTGATTGGCAACTTGAACGTCTCATT
>CAZNEF010000060.1:0-3130 GCA_964572235.1 uncultured Candidatus Saccharibacteria bacterium
CGTCAGACGCTTGACCATATGTAGATATGGTAGCATTCTTTCGAAATGCTGTGTAGGGCTAGTAGTTTTGGCTATTTTCAAGTAGTATAAGGTTAACATGAAATCTGAACGCGTGGCAATCGATATTACCTGGAGCGCTATTTTGCGTATCATCGGCGCTGTTTTTGGCCTTTGGCTTTTGTATTCAACCCGTGAAATCGTCCTCCTCCTCTTTTTAGTACTGATTGTCGTCATGGCACTCGATCCGATCGTTAATAATTGGGAGCGTCACATGCCGCGCGCCCTGGCTGTTGGTCTCCTTTTCGCTTTAGTCCTCGGTTTCTTATCACTTTCCATCAGTCTCATCCTACCGTTGCTGGTAGCACAAATCGGCGAACTCGCCAACAATATTCCTGAGTATGCCCGCGCCTTGAACGTCGCTTCGCACAATAGTAATTTTGCTTTTATGCAACAACTGCTACAAGGCGTTTATAACCAACTCAGCAACCTCTCACGCGGACTCATTACGACCACACTGGGTATCCTTGGTGGTCTACTCAATATTCTAACAATGATCGTCCTTTCCGTTTATTTACTACTCGATAAGCGCGGTGTTCGGAACTTTATTGTCTCGTTACTGCCCCTCAAAAATCGGGAAAATATTTACAAGGCGACGAATATGATTGGCGATAAGCTCGGCGCTTGGGTACGCGGCCAATTGCTTTTAATGCTGGTGATCGGTATTACCGCGACTGTTTGGGCGACGATCCTCGGCCTCCCCTACGCTTTAACGCTTGGTCTTTGGGCCGGACTGACTGAAGTGATTCCCTTTTTAGGTCCAATCTTTGGCGGTATCCCGATCGTCCTCCTCGCCTTGGCCGCCAGCCCCGTTAAGGCTATAATTGCGATCGTCCTCCTTGTACTAACCCAACAACTCGAGAGTAACTTTTTAGTGCCAAAGGTCATGCAACGTTCAGTTGGGCTCTCCCCGGTACTCGTCATTGTCGCTCTGCTGATTGGTAGTAAATTATTTGGCATTACCGGGACAATTTTATCAGTCCCGGCGGCGGCTACGCTCATGGTACTCATCCAGGAATGGCCGCGGATTGCTAAGCCCTCAAAATAAAGCGTTCAGAACCTATAGCGCTGCCCTTTACAGATGGCTATTTTCAGCTATACTACAAAATAGGTTTGTACCTTATACGTTTATTCTTGATTCCCGCAAGGGAATCAGATTCCGCTGTAGCTCAACGGTAGAGCGGGTGGCTGTTAACCACTAGGTTGCTGGTTCGAGTCCAGCCGGCGGAGCCATTGTGTACGAAGCGCGGTTAAAGCCGCGCTTTTTGCGTACTTTATACCTGTTACAGGGTGCATTTCAAGGCTATTTTCCAGTTCTAGCCGCTGGTATTCCTCGGTATACTTTTTCTCTAACTCAGGGTAAGACTCTTGGATAGGTACTAGCCATTTATAGGTTTCGAAGCGTAATTGACCATCGATTAGTTCTAACTTCGTTCCCAGTGCGGTCAAAATCTCTTTCTTCTTCTGTAAATCTCCGAGCAGGAAGGATCGATACCCATGCAGGCAATATTGAAAGATCTTCTCGCTAATCTCTTGCCAGCGCTCAGCTCTGGCCTCCGTATCTCGGAGCAGTTGTTTATATTGAGCAATATCTCGCTGCAGCGTATTCTTCTCACGGTCGTAAAACTCATCGTCAGTGATAATCCCTTGGTAGCGTGAGCGGTTTAAATCGTCTAGCTGTTTCTGCTTGGCAACGAAAGCTTGATGCTGTTGCTCATAGACTTGGCTTCGGTCATTAACCTCTAAGTCATTTTGCTCTTTTAAGCCCTCAAGTGCCCACTCGAAGAATTCTGGTAAGATGGTCACTCCCTTAATCAAGCGCTTGATTTGAACTTCCAGCATGTCCTCACGAAGCATTTTCCGTTGCGTACAATTAATCCCCCGTTTCTTCCTGGTGCAGTGATAGTAGGTATAGGAGCGTATCTTCTGGGTCGATTGAATATATTTCGTCTTGGTCTCAGCGGTGACCATACAGTGGCACTCGCCGCAGTTAATGCAGCCGGTAAAAGCAAATTGATGAGTATTGGACCGCGGTCGGTCTTTCCGGCCAAGCAGTTCTTGAACGCGATCAAACTCTTCAATGGTGACCATCGGTTCGTGATTGCCTTGGTAAAGCTTGCCGTTGTGCTCGATTAAGCCAGCGTAGAAAATGTTGCTGAAGATAGCGTACATGCCTGAGTAGGACAGCGGCTTGCCGCCAAGGCGCTTACGCTGGATCGATAAATAGCCTCGAGCGTTAATCATGTCAGAAGTCATTCGCGGCGTGTAGTAGCCGGTTAGCATCAGCTTCCAGCATTCTTTAATGGTCTCAAAGCGATCCGGGTCGTTAATAATATCGCGCTCGCCCTTATCTTTAATCTTGTTATTTAAGTAGCCAGCTGGCGCCACACAGGGCTTCCAGCCCATTCGTAGCTTTTTCTCTAAGCCTCGCTTTACGTCCTTACTTAACTTGGCTGAGGAATACTGAGATTGCGATAGGGAAAGCTGAAGCATCATAATGCCTTCGGGCGAGTTGTCAAAATGATATGAGCCAAATTTCAGGTCCTGGATGAAACCTTGTCGGATCATGTAAGTAATTTTCGCAGCATCCATTTCATTCCGAGATAATCGATCGGGGTGCCAGGCGATAATACCGTTGGCGTGGCCCTTTTCGATCCGTTTCATCATCTTGGCAAAGACGGGCCGGTTATCGGGGACATAGGCGCTATCCTTTTCCTCATAGATCTCGACAATCTCTAAGTTGCCAAACATCTCAAGGGCTTTATCGCGCTGGGTATCAAGCGAGAGGACTTGTTTCTCGCTGTCATCGGTTGATTTCCGTAAGTAGACAAAATATTTTAGTTTGGGTGTCGGTTCCATATTGTTCCTCTCTTATGATTGTCTTATACAAAAAGGACGGTTCTGGTTGATCCAGGCACGTATTCCAAGGAATAGTTGCACTGGCAGAACCGCCCTTTAGAGCGTACAACAACATTATTCCTTAAGAATATTCACCTGGATCAACATACACATTATACCTTTTCTAACCTGTTAATCAAGGACTGTTCCTGCTCTTTCTCTTTTTTCCTGCGAG
>CAZNEF010000061.1:0-1864 GCA_964572235.1 uncultured Candidatus Saccharibacteria bacterium
TCATCATTGACTCTGACCTTCCTAACTTTGGTGGATAATGCCTCGGTAAGCGGCAATATAGCCCTCGGCCATTTTTTCGGACGAAAAGTGTTGATTAACGTGATCGAAACAGTCCTGACGATTGAGCTTTCCGACCTCGGCGACTCGACTTGTGGCCTCTTCATTGCTCTGGCATATGAAACCAGTCACTTCGTCGACAATAAGTTCGGGTACCGAGCCACGACGCATCGCGATCACCGGTGTACCACAGGCCATCGCCTCGACGAAGAAGAGGCCAAATGGTTCCTCCCACTGAATTGGGGCAATTAAGGCACGGGCGTTACCAAGGAGCTGCAATTTGCCCGTGTGATCGACCTCGCCGATAAATTGAATCTGCTCATTATCGATAAGCGGTTCGACCTCTCGCTTAAAGAAAACATCATCAACCACATCGACTTTGCCGGCCATGATAAGCTTAACGCCAGCTTTTTTAGCGATTTGAATGGCTTGGACCGGACCCTTCTCTGGCGACATCCGACCAAGAAAGGCAAAATAATCTTGTGACTCCGGGAAAAGGTGAAATTTTGTCATATCGATACCGTTATAAACGTTAGCGATATAGTTCAGTTCTGGCATCGGGTGGCGCTGACTTTGGCTAATACTGATATATGAAGCTTTTTTGTACTCTCTGTATATCTGTTGTTGTGCAGTGGCCTCGAGCGATTCGTGAAGCGTGGTCACGCAAGGGCTGGAAAGGATGGTTTCAAAGGCCAGCAGTCGCCAGCGAATATGATTATGAATAATATCGAACTTGTTTTCCTTTAGGAATGTTACGACACGACCAACGCCGATTAGTTTATAGCTATCGCGGAGTCGCTGATCCTTAAATTCGGGAACCCCGCGTAGTGAATGAGGGAAAATTGGCATCAGTTCGACTGACGTTTTTGAATCACCGCTCGCTAAAAGTGTCACCTCATGGCCGAGCCGTTTCAGCGCTTCAATGAGATTGTACACAACCAACTCGGTGCCACCGTATGTAATCGGTGGGACCGGTTCTTCGAATGGGGCCACAACCGCAATTCTCACTCACCGATCCTTTTACTCTTAGCGTGATTCTCAATAAGCCGCTTAAAGTATAGCACATAGCTATCGGTAATATTTTCCCATAAAAAGAGCTCCTTAACTCTTTTGAGACAGGACTCATAAAAGTGAGCTTTCTTTTTTGCGAGGACTTGGTTGATTTTTTTGGCGAGATCATTATAGTCGCGTGGTTTGGCATGATAACCGGTCTCGTTGTCCTTAACCGTGTAGCGTAAGCCGCCCGTCAGTGAGGCGACGACCGGCGTGCCACAGGCCATGGCTTCGAGCGGCACCAGGCCAAAGGCCTCATAGTATGATGGAACAACGCAGGTGTCAGCGGCGCAATAATACAAGGCGAGCTGGCGCTGCACAATCGGACCGACGAACTGCACACTCGGTCCGAGGTCGAGTAATTGAACGATCTCGTGCAATCGCTGCCGCTCTGCCTCGTCGAGTTTCTGATCATGTTTATTGCGACCACCACCGACTATGAGCAACTGCGCTTGGGGATGATCTTTAACGATCTCGGCGAAGGCGTAGAGTAGTGTGCCGATGCCCTTACGCCACTCAAGACGACCGACGTAGAGGATGATTGGTCGGCCGCTCAACCGAAGTTTCCGGCGGGCTTTACTCGTTTGAGTTGGGTGGAATACGGCCAGATCAACCCCCTCTGTAATAACTTCAATTGTCGTCAGTGGGGCACCGAGGATACGATGGAGTACTTGCTTTTCGACGGGCGTTGTGGCGATGAGTGCTGTCGCTTCTTGGGCAATTTTTTTTTCACCCATAAGACGTTTCTGATAAA
>CAZNEF010000062.1:0-2239 GCA_964572235.1 uncultured Candidatus Saccharibacteria bacterium
CGCCCAAGGTTCATGACCGAGGCACCGCTAAGTATGAGGTGGCATTAACTACGCCGCGGAGACTGCGCTTTGCGAGCCAGGGGCTCTTTTACCCTATGCCGAAAGAGCTATAGTGATCTCATCGACAATGCGTCGGGCCGCCTCGAGAGTTGTACCGTTCGCGGGCTTGAGAATCGGCCGGCCGATGACGAGATAGTCGGCACCGAGGGTGACTGCCTCACCAGGCGTCATGATGCGCTTATGGCCGTTGGCAGCGACGCCCTCTGGACGGACGCCAGGCGTGACAATGATGAAGTCGGCACCGCAGGCCTGACGAATTGCACCGATCTCGCGTGGAGAGGCGACTACGCCGTCAAGACCGCTATCCCTCGCGAGACAGGCCAGCTGAACGACGCGCTCTTTAACTCTCACCGCCTTGGCCGACTCTGACCGGTACCCACGCCGCCAAATTGGTTGAAGAAGCCCAACCTCCACCAGTCCGTCGTGGCCTTGGCTGGTCAAGATGGTGACACCAAGGATAAGCGGCGGCTTGCCCTGACCTTGCTCATCGACGGCTCGCCTAGCCGCCTCCATCATCTCCCCGCCGCCTAAACAGTGGACAGTAAGTACCTGCACTTCCGGCATAGCGCAGACGGCTTGAATTGAGTTGGCCACAGTCTGAGCAATGTCGTGAAACTTGCCATCATAAAAGATTGGCACTTCGAGTTTACCGGCGCACTGCGTAACCTGGCGAGCATCTCCTCGCGTGATCAGCTCCAAACCGACCTTGAACATCCCAACATACGGGGCAAGCGCTTCGATTGTCTCGCAGGCAGCTTTACCGTCCAGACCATCGAGGGCAACGATAACCCGTTGCCTCGGATCAAGCATGACGTACCCTCCTAAGCTGTGTAGGAACCTACCGATTAGGTATAGATCGAAGTTAACATATATACCGGCAAAAGCAATGATTTGATTTAGTAATTTTATGGCTAATGGCTCTCAAAAAAACAGCCACCCCCGAACGGGGATGGCTGTAAAGCGTTCCTCTGGTGCTACGAGTGTCGTCGGTTTGGTTCCTCCCTCACTCGCAGCTTGGCCTCTAGTAATAGAGGCCGGCGCTCTTCAGGATCCCGGACGCCTGGCCGATGTGGTAGGCACCATGGCCGAGAATCTCGAAGCAGAGCTCCTCAAGGGTCATGAAGCCCTTGAACACAACCTCCGCAGACCGGCCAAGGTCTTCATCCGTGAGAGAAATGAGCGCGTCGGCAATCGACCCGTTGATGGACCGAAGCTTTTGCAGGGCCTCACTGGCGCTCATTGTCTCTCGCAGCTCGAGGAAGGCAACCGCGGCGGTCACGTCAGTGATGGACTCGCCGGGGAGCAAACCGGCATTTCGCGCCCATAGCACATTCGTGAGCGCAGTGTCGGCGACGTTCCCACGAACCGTCAGAACATCCACGCGGCTACCAACGACCGCATCTGTCCTGTCATCTTCGGTGTTCATGCCACCGGCTTTGAGAACAGTCTCGGCACCTGCTATCTGCTTGCGGATTTGTTCCGCAAGCATCCCCGCACGCGTTAACATCGGAATGTCTCCTTCCCCAAACCTGTTTTGTTGAACCATACCTAGTTCAAATAACCACAACCGGCTCGATCGCCAGTATAGTGATCAATATCCCAGAGAACATAAAAATAATCAACGTCCTTGTTGGCGAAAAATAAAATGCGGACCCAAGCAATGGCTTTCGGGTCCGCGCATGCGATTGGACACTCGCAGGACTGTCTAGCCGAGTGAGCGTATCTCCTTTTGTACCTCGATGGCATCATTAACCATCCGTGTCAGTTGCGCGATGTCCATTCGACTGTACACGCCGACAATTGGGCTAAGATTGTACTTGGCAATCGGGTCAGGTCGACCGATTCCGTGGTGACGGCTACGCCACTCCCAAGTCCCTGCTACCAGGTCGACTGTCACGCCTATCGGTCTTTGATTTGTCACCCGGCAATAGCACCGGTTGTCGGCAAAGACCAGGTAGACGAGTTTCTGCTCGTTGCCAGGCGGTTTCTTAACCGTTCTCATCTCTACCCTTCTCCATAGCCAGGGGAGAATCACCAAACGATTTGGCGATCGTTGGTAGTGTCACCCCGAGGAGAAACACTACTCTTGGCTAATAGTAACATAGCAAACAATCTGATCAAAAAAAAGCACGCTTTAGGGGTGCAATTTAATGGTGGACCGTAGCGGACTCGAACCGCT
>CAZNEF010000063.1:0-6998 GCA_964572235.1 uncultured Candidatus Saccharibacteria bacterium
CGGCTAACGGTATAATAATTAAGCTTACTGGTTCGAGTGCGTCCAGCGCTGCCAATGACGTACTTGGCTACTATATGCGAACCGATTTAGGGAACTAGAAAAAAACTATGATAGCTAAATTCTTCACAACCAGCCTTTTGTCCGTCCTCGTTTGTTTTGTCCCACTGGTGGCCTTCGCGCAGACGATGCAATCGAACTCCTTGGAGATTACCGACATCAATTTTAATACCAGCATTGCCGTGGGTATTGATCAAGGGGGATCACCGCCGATTATTTTTTCACCATTAATTAGCGACCTCGAGCCGCGCAAAGCGATCATCACCTGGAAAACCGATAAAAAGGCCAATCAAAGCGTTAAATATGGGGCCACGGCGGCCTATGGACTAGAGCAGGGGACGACCAGCCTCTCGACCGACCATACGGTTACGCTCTTCGGCCTCGAGCCAGAGACAACCTATCATTATCAGGCGACTTCGGCTGATGTGGCGAATTCTAGCGCTAGTTCGAAAGACGCAAGCTTCACGACACCGGCCGATACAGGAATCAATACGATTCGCATTAGCGATATTAGTTATACGAGTGTCATTGTGACCTGGAAAACAGGCAACGCCACCCTTTCACGCATCCGGTACGGTACAGATACGAGCTACGGCCTAACGAAGGCAACAAGCTCAAGTGCCCTGACCTCGGACCATACGGTGCAGCTCACTGATTTAAAAGAGGGGACTGAGTATCATTTTCGAATCGAGGCTCAAAACGATAAAGGCGATCTATTGCGCTCGACCGACCAAACCTTTACAACGATTGCCGAGCCGAAATTTTTGAGGCTTACAATTACCTCGCTCGATATAAACAGCGCTCTCGTGGATTGGCAGACGAATACGCCAACGACTGGCCTCGTCAAATATCAGGCGACGAGCGGTCCGAACCAAGACGAGCAATCGGCGGGGACAAGTGATTTGGCGGTTCGACGTCAATTGAAGCTGACCAAACTGATCGGCGATACCGTCTATAGTTTGAAAATAATTGCCACCGACCAACAGGGGAAACAGGTGGTGAGCAGCCCGCAAACGTTTCGAACACCTCTTGATAAGGACCCGCCAACTCTCAGTGAACTTCGAGTCGCGGTCACACGCTCTGGTGATGCTCTGGTGATGACGGCAACTTGGAAGACGAACGAGCCGTCCAGGGCGGAGATGGTTTTTGGCCCAAAAACGCGTGTTGACCAGACTGTCGATCTGCCCGGGCCTGATAGCTATACGACCGACCATACCCTGGTCGCCACCGGTCTCCTACCTTCGACGCCCTTTAGCCTAACTGCCTTTGCGACTGATCTTGCTGGCAACCGCGGCAAGGCCGACATTAGTTTCGTGACGCCCAAGCTTTCGAAAACAATCTTCCAGCTTTTAATCGATAGTTTTCTGAGTCACTTTGGTTGGCTTACCAATTTATTTAGTCGTTAACCCCATACGATCAATGACCCATTTCATCCACCACCAACCGCTGATCATGCTCGAAGATGTCTCCAAAAGTTACGGCGACGACTATCTTGATTTCAGCCAACTTATTTTGAAACATATCTCGCTCTCGATTATGCCTGGCGAGTTTGTCATTATTTATGGACCATCAGGTTCAGGCAAATCAACCCTATTAAATATTATCGCTGGCTTGGAACGGCCAACGGCCGGCAAAATCCTGATTAAAAGTCATGATTTATACGAATATGACGAGGACGATTTGGCACGCTATCACCGGCGCAAAATGGGCATGGTTTTTCAATCATTCAACCTTATTAAATCGTTGAATGTTTGGGAAAATGTCGCCTTACCGCAAACCGCCGATGGCGTCGCCTACGCGAGGCGCAAGGATCAGACAAAACGGATGCTCGCCATGTTTGGCCTCGACAAATATATGTACCGTTCGCCGAACGAACTTTCCGGCGGTGAGCAGCAACGCGTGGCGATTGCGCGCGCCCTAATTAGTAATCCGTTATTGCTGCTTGTTGATGAGCCAACCGGTAACCTTGACAGCCACTCAGCTGATGAGGTGATGCGCCTCTTTCACGGGCTGCATGAGGAGGCGAAGCACACGATTTTGCTCGTTACCCACAATCCTGAATATTTGCTCTATGCCTCACGCGTTGTCCATATGGAAGATGGAGAAATTAAAAAGCAGGAGATGCGCGATGCCCCACCCGTTGTTGCCCCGGCCCTCTCATTGGAACGATATAATCAACTTCGTCAGTTTCGGCTCGAGAACGAGGGGGCTCCGGCACTGCCTCTGGAGATCCCCGCCCCGCCGTTGCCAGATTTGGGGTTCCTCATGAAGGCGAAGGTCCCACCGGAGACAGTTTTTTCGCCAACGGCTTTAGCGGAGCCATTGCCTGGAGCTCGGTTGATCAATGTCGCTCAAACCGTGCCTGATCGGGTTATTGAAACAGAAGTTAAGGAGGGGTCGTGAATGCGACGCGTACGCTGTCGGCGGCGGCTGCACCCATACGAAAACAGGACATGTCGCTCCTAGACATCTTCAGAATCGCGACGCGGATGCTCCGGACAAATCTCTTAAGGAGCCTCCTCACCGTTCTCGGTGTTAGTATCGCCATTACCTTTATGGTCCTTTTAATTGGCTTCGGTTATGGCGTCCAGAGTCTGACGATTGGCTCGATCATCAATTCAAAAACGCTCCTTTCGCTCAATGTGACCGCTACCGGGAAGAACACTCCGCTGTCCAATAAGGATGTTGAGATACTAAAGGCGTTTCCAGCTCAGACTGGTATCTCACCAGTGATTGCCACGTCGGCCCAGCTTAGTCTTGATGGTGCATTGGCGCAAGTCAGTATCGAGTCGGGCAACGCTAGTTACCTCGCTATGGCTGGTGTCGATATACCGAGTGGTCACCCCTTTAAAGACGCGACGCGTGAGGTGGTGTTAGCGCCACAGACACTTGAGCTCATGACGCTTTCCGCCAGCGATGCCATCGGCAAAATTGTCAGCCTCACCTACACTGACCCAAACAATGGCAACGCGCAAAAGCAGCTTGATAATTTGATCGTGGTTGGCGTTTCCAGCCCCTCTGCCGGTCCGACCGTCTATTTGCCGATTGACCTTTTCGGTAGTGATGACCGCATCCAGTTTAGTTCAATTGAGATAACCGGTAAGGATCGGGCGGCGATTCTCGGTTTACGCCAGGTAATTGCTGCGAAGGGCTATACGGTCGAAAGCCAGCTTGAAACACTTGACCAAGCGAAAAGTGTTTTCAATTATACGACGCTTGGTTTAGCGGCGATCGGTACTATCGCTCTCATTATCGCCTCAATCGGTATGTTTAATACCCTGACCATCGCCCTGATCGAGCGAACGCGCGAGATCGGCATTATGAAAGCCATTGGCGTTACGAACGCGGCGGTGCGCCGCCTCTTTTTAGCTGAGGCAGCCATAATTGGTTTTTTGGGCGGTCTTGTCGGTATCGGTTTCGGCGTGGCGATCGGTGCTTTTGTCGAAGCTGTGCTCAACGCCTATGCCTTGAGCTATCAGGCGAACGCGGTTTCGCTCTTTCAGTACCCACCCTTTTTCCTGTTGGGGATTGTTATTTTTCCGATTCTGCTGGCCATGATGACGGGGCTCTATCCGGCCATTCGCGCTTCGCGCCTGAACCCGCTCCAGGCGTTGCGTTATGAGTAGGAGATTAGGATGAAAGATATTCGCGAGATACCCATACTTGATGGTCGGCGGATTTTGGTGCGTATTGATACCGACGTTGAAGTCACCGCCGGCCGCGTCAAAGAAGATTACCGACTCAAGGCTGCCTTGCCAACATTGCGTTTCTTAGCGCAAGAAGGCGCGATCTTAACCTTGATCGGTCACCTTGGCCGGCCGAAGGCGAAAGTCGATAACGCATTACGACTCGAACCGGTAGCCCGTCGGTTGGCGGCGCTTCTGGTGCCGGGCGGGCATCACCGAAAAATGACGATTCAGACCAAAGTGGCCAGCCCCGTTTGGGCGACGCGTTATCATTTGGCGAAAAATATTACCCTACTCGAAAATTTACGCTTTGATGCCGGTGAAGAATCGGATGAACCAGAATTTGTCCAAATGCTCGCGGCCGAGCAGGACTATTTTGTCAACGAATCGTTCGCCACGGTGCATCGGGCGGCGGCCTCGATAGTGGGGATCACCAAAAAATTGCCGAGCTATGCCGGCTTACGGCTTGTCGACGAGATGGCTTACCTTTCCCATCTTCTTCATGGCGCGGATCGTCCTTTCAGCTTGATCGTGGGTGGCGCCAAGGTTGAGGAGAAGCTCGGTTTGCTCGATCACCTCTTGCCGAAAGTCAATGCTGTCCTCACCGGTGGGCTTGTGGCTAATATGTTTCTCAAAGCACGCGGCGTTGACATTAAAGAGTCGCATATTGAGCCAGCGCTTATGGCTAAGGCCGAAGACTTGAGCGGGAACCCAAAGATCCATGTGCCAACCGATTTTGTCTGGGGCGAGGGGGCCGATGCGGCGAAGATTTTCGATCTCGGTCGGACAGCCATTCTTGTTTATGAGGAGATACTGGCTTCGAGCCAGACGATCTTTTGGGCCGGCAGCTTAGGTCGGGCCGAAGTGGCGCAGTTTGCAACCAGCACGCGGACGATGGCCAATTTTTTGGCCAAGCACAAGGGCGTGCGCATTGTAGCTGGCGGCGATACGGCGGCCGCTCTGCAACAATTTGGTCTCCTTTCGGCGATGAGCTTTGTCTCGACCGGCGGTGGTGCGGCGCTCGAGTATTTGGCTGGCAAAACGCTGCCAGGGGTTGAGGCGCTGCGCTGATCGAGCAATGACTGAGTAATGTTCGAAGCGCAAAAAAAATGGCCCAGCAGATGCAATCGGCCGGGCCATGTGGAAATCTTTCGCGAACTCCTTAGGACGTCATAGGGACGTCATCGGATAGGTGTCGGGATTGGCGCGGTCGAACAGCGTGCTCCGACACTCAATGAAAAATCCCCCGGGCGTGAGTGTCCTCACGGCATGAGATATGAGGGGCGGGAAAGTAACGGTCACCGGCCCTTCGGTGGCGTCAATGGACACCTGCTCCGTCATCCCATCAGAGTCTGTCAGGAAAACCAGAACGCGACAGCCAATGATGAGCAACACTTCCGGGTTTTTGGCGTCATCATTACCCTTATGGAAGTGGTGACCGCTGGTTTGACCAGCCTCCGCTTTTTTCCAAAACGTGAGTTGGGCCATTGGCTTTGGAAACCTTATTTCCCAGCCCGGAAGGGCATGGCCATGAGCGCCCTCTATCGGCGGGTGCGTTTCCACAGACACACCGAACGCTACTTCTCGGATCCCGTATCTACTCATCTCTGTACCTCGTAACAGCAGTGGGGCAACTTATCGCTATTCTAGCTGAGTCGCGAAGGAAAAGCTAGTCTATGCCTCGTCATGTTGTAGTGTAAGTTACAATTTAGAGATATAGTTTTGACAAAGATGATATGTATTGATATTGTATTATACAATAGTATATCATAAATTATGAGTTGCTACGGAGTTGAAAAGCAGAAAGGCTCTACTGCGGGGTATGATTAGACCAGCACACTGGCATCGAAAGTACTACGATGAGGGAATGTCGCCCTTCCAGCTCCATAACAGTTTGTAATTTTTTAAATAACCCTCTTTTCTCAAGCGGAAGCAAGTGACTACGGAATTAACCTTTTCAACATTTAGCTCAAGCGTATGCTCGATGTTTTTTTGAATTGAGCACGCATAGTCATTGCCTTTAATCGTTTTGGTGAACAGTATGTCGCCTTTTTTGGCATCTTGATTGAAATAAACGTGATCTGGATTGCGAACAATTTTGATCAAGTAGCAAAGTATAAAGAGAAATTCTTCAGCTGGACGCTTATCATAGAGACGCTTAAGAGTTCGCGTGTTTATATGAACCTTTGATGACTGAAAATTGCAATTTCTTCGGACGGCAAAAGTAAGGTGACAGAAAAGAATCGTGACATCGGCCACAACTGTTTCGGCCGGTGTATTTTTTACGTGCTTTTCATAAAGTTGGGCTAAGGTCATATTGTCCATAAGGATTCATATTAGGTAAAGTAAGGTAATAAAGCAAGGCTAGGTATATTTCTCTCACGCTCGGTTGACCGGCGCACTCAAATCTGATACCATAAACCCGTTATCTAATTCTTCCTATTTCGCTTCTCATAGAGTTTTACGGTCGCCACAAACGCAGGAAAGGAACGTATCCCGATGCCAGCTAAAATTGAAAAACTGCCGCACTCGCGCGTCCGCCTGACCATTACGGTGCCTGGCGATCAGCTCGCCAAGCACTACGAACAGGCGGTGCTCAAGATCGCCAAACAGGTGGAAATTAAAGGCTTTCGCAAAGGTCACGCGCCGCGGCCGCTCGTCCTTGAGCGAGCCGGTAACAGCTCGATCCTGAACACCATGATGGATTCGGTCATCCCCGAGAGATACTTTGCCGCGCTTGTCGAAATTAAAAATCTTACCCCGGTCGACCAGCCAACCGTCGATGTCCAAGCACTCAAAGATTTGGACGACGGCCGCACGATCCCGAGCGAGATGGTCTATACGGCCGAGGTTGATGTCATGCCCGAGGTAACGCTCGGCGATTATAAAAAAATTAGAATCAAGCCAGTCGAGGTGGCGGCCAAGGTCAACGAGACCGCGGTCGAGAAGATGGTCCTCGAGCTCAAAAAGGCTTATGGTAAGGAGTATCTCAAAGTTGGTAATTTTAAGGACGAGACGGCAATGCGCCATGCCGTCATTGAAAATCTCAAGCAGCAACAGACTCTTGAGGACGAGAGTAAGCGCTATGACCAAATTATCGAGGCGATTCTTAAAAAGTCGAAGGTCGATGTGCCCGAAACCTTTATTAAGAGTGAGATTCAGCGTATGGAGCGTCAAATTGCCATGCAGACGAAGGTCTACGGTATGACCTTCGATGATTGGTTGAAGCACGAAAAAAAGACCCATGACGCCATC
>CAZNEF010000064.1:0-1788 GCA_964572235.1 uncultured Candidatus Saccharibacteria bacterium
TTTAGCCAGCGCCTCAAAGAAGGTTCGGCTGACTATCGCTACTTTCCTGAACCCGATCTGCCACCCTTGGTCGTGAGTGAGGCGGCGATCGCGGCGATTCGCAAAAAGATGCCGGCCTTACCCGAGGCGCGACGGGTCGAACTGACTAACTCAGGCCTTGCGCCGGCCGATGTCGAAACGTTGGTCAACCACCATGCCCTTGACCGCTATTTCACGGCGGTGCGGGGCGATTTATCGGCGAGCGATCTGCCCGCGCAATTGGTCGCTAACTGGGTGATCAATGAAGCCGCCGATATGGCGATTGCCCCGGAACGTCTCCAGCCGCTCCTCAAACTTTTGCACGCCGGTAAAATTTCCTCAAAGATCGCCAAAACGCTCTTCGCGACGATGCAAACTTGTGATGATTCGGCCGCAGCGATTATGGAGGCGCAGGGTTTGCGGCAACTTTCAGATGCGACAGCCATTGAGGCACTTGTCGATACTGTTTTGACGGCCCATGCGGCCCAAGTCGCTGCCTATCGAGCTGGCAAAACTCAGCTCTATGGTTTTCTGGTTGGTCAGGTCATGGCCGCCGCCAACGGACAGGCTAATCCACAGCTCCTCAACGAGGTCCTGAAGCGCAAATTAGGCGCCTAAACGTGTTATAATAAACGCATTGCCTATGAAATCGAAAGAGGTCATAATGCCAAAAATCTATTTTGAAGATCAAAGCGCCGTGTCGCCACCCGCGTTTGTACATCGACGCGGCAGTCAGCTTGTCGTTGCCTTTCTCGTGCTTGCCTTTCTGATGGGCATTGTCGGTGGCGCCGGATCAATTACACTTGTTTCGAGTAGCGCGCGCTTGCGTCAATTTTTAGGTGTCACGGACACTTCACCGCTTAACTTAACGCGCACCGTCAGTGAAAAATTAATCGTTGAGGAGAGTAATGGCTTTATCGAGGCTGTCAAAAAGGTTGGGCCAGCCGTCGTTTCCATTACTAGTAAAAGCCAGGCGCGTAGCCTTTTCGGTCAGCTTGTGGAGCGTGATGCGGCCGGCACCGGTTTCATTATTACTTCCGATGGTTTGATCGTCACCAATAAGCATGTCGTCAGCGACGCCAACTCAAGCTATACTGTTGTGGCGGCCGATGGTAAAAGTTATGATGCCACGGTCAAGGCGCGCGATACCTACAATGACCTAGCGATTTTGAAGGTTGAGGCGACTGGTCTGCCGGTCGTTGAGCTCGGTGATTCAAATGCCCTGCAAGTAGGTCAGTGGGTAGTGGCTATCGGTAACGCTTTCGGTGAATTTAATAATTCAGTTTCCGTCGGCGTCGTCAGCGGCAAAAATCGGAGTCTTAGCGGAGCGTCGTCAGCCCAAGGTTCAGCCGAGCTTGTGGGTTTAATTCAGACCGATGCGACGATTAACCCAGGCAACTCGGGCGGGCCACTGGTCAATTTGAAAGGCCAGGTGGTTGGCATCGATACGGCGATTGCCTCGCCAACTGGTTCGTCGGTCGGTATCGGCTTTGCCCTGCCGATCAATTCGGTGAAGACGGCCATTGATTCAGTGCGCAAGACCGGCCAAATCGTCCGGCCATTGCTTGGTGTCCGTTACGTGACGGTGGATAGCGCTATTGCACAACAGCTCACATTGACCGTTGATCACGGCGCTTTAATCTATGGTAACAGCCAAAATCCGGCTATTGTGGCGGGCAGTCCGGCCGAGAAAGCTGGCCTACAGTCGAACGACATCATCTTGCAACTAAATGGCGAACGCATCGATACCGATCACCCGCTTTCGAGTTT
>CAZNEF010000065.1:0-9338 GCA_964572235.1 uncultured Candidatus Saccharibacteria bacterium
ATTAGCACCAGTTTACTTTATTGATTTGCCACGCTATTTTATTGGCCATGGTGTATACGATCACAGTCGAAGTGGCCGCGACCCATCGATTCCTTTTCTGGCCTTCACCAAAGCGGTTTTCGAAACATTAAAAGCGCTCGATTGGCGGCCCGATGTTATACACTGTCACGATTGGCACACTGCTATGGGCACAAAGTGGCTCCATACAATCTACCAAAACGACCCCTTCTTTGAGAAAACGGGCTCCGTGCTGACTTTGCACAATCTCGCTTTTCAAGGAAAGATTGGCTGGCACATGACCAAGTTTCTCGGTCTCAAGAGAAATGATTTTTTCATTGAACGCCAATACGCCTCATTTAAGGGTATTAACATTATGGCCGCCGGTCTCGAAGCCGCCGATATGATTAATACGGTTAGCCCAACCTACGCCCGAGAGATTCTGACGAAACGCTATGGCGCTGGTCTTTCGCGACTCCTATGGACAAAAAAAGGACGTTTGAGTGGCATTCTGAATGGCATTGATTATACGGTTTTCGATCCGATGCACGACCAGTCGATTGTGACTCATTACGACATCCATAAACTCGATAAAAAAATAAAAAATAAACTTGAGTTACAGCGCCGCTTTGGCCTACCAATCTCCTCAACCGTACCGGTAGTGGCGATCGTGTCGCGTCTGACCGGACAAAAAGGCATTGACCTCGTGGATGAAGCCTTACCTGAGCTTATGCAAATGGGGGCGCAGTTTATTATTCTCGGCAGCGGCTCGGATCGGATTGAAAAAATTATTGTTAAGGCAGAAAAAAAATATCCCGACCAAATCGCCGCTAACTTAGAGTTTAACGCCGAGCTTGCCCAATTCGTCTACGCCGGCGCAGATATGCTGCTTATGCCAAGCCGCTTTGAACCGATGGGTCTTTCGCAAATTATCGCCATGCGTTTTGGCACCATCCCGATCGTCCGCAAAACGGGCGGTTTGGCCGATACCGTCGTCGACGGCAAAACCGGCTTTGTCTTCAAAAACTACGATAGCAACGCTCTACTTTGGGCAATCCGGCGCGCCTTAAACGTCTGGGAGAAGGAAAAGGACGTTTGGCGAACCATGCAAAAACGGGGTATGCGTAAAGATTTCTCCTGGAAGTATTCAGCGAAAAAATATGTCGCTCTTTACCGAAAGGCTATACGTTACCATAACGCCGGACACCCTGAACAATGATCGGCTCAGTTAGGGGTAAACTGCTCCACCGTCAGGATAATAGCGCCATTATTGAGACAACCAGCGGCACGGGCTACCGTGTTTTTGTCGGCTCCCAAATCATTCCAGAACTAGTCTTGCTTTTTACCTATCATCATGTGCGTGAGGATATTGATGAGCTCTACGGTTTTTTAAGTTTCGATGATCTCGCTGTTTTCGAGCTCCTCCTCAGTGTTTCGGGGGTCGGCCCAAAATTAGCCCAAACGATCTTCAGCCATCTCGGCAAAGAGACAGTGATGACCGGAATTGGGGGTGAACAACCGGCCATTTTCAAGTCCGTACCTGGGGTTGGGCAAAAGGTCGCCGAAAAAATTGTTGTCGAACTCAAAGGCAAGGCTGGCCTTTTCGCGCAAGATTTGTCGGGCTCAGAGAATAACGACCTCTTTGAGGCACTGACAGGGCTGGGCTACCAACAGTTAGCGATTATTCGGGTGCTGAAAGAGCTTGATCCAAGCACCTCGACCGCCGAAAAACTGAAGTTGGCGCTCCGCTTGCTCACCAAGTAATTGCTATGCTATAATTTTGTTATCGGTTCTGAAGATAAATATTTCGCGTAGGAGGTGGACATCAATAATAATCGGCTGGTAGTCACGATTCTTGTGCTCATTATCGCCCTTGTTGGTATTGGCTGGTTTTTGAGTAGTCGCGGCCTATTGCCAGGATCTAGCAATAACAACCCAGGCAGTAGTACGGCATCGACCAAGGGCACGGATTGGCAAGCCGTTTTTCTCAATAATGGTCAGGTTTATTTTGGGAAACTCCAGAACGAAGGCAGTCAGTTCATGACCCTGACAATGATCTATTATCTGCAAGTTGCCGCCTTGCCGTCACCGGAACCGGCCACCAAAAATACACCGTCACCGGCCGCACCGCAAATATCACTCGTCAAACTCGGCAGTGAGCTCCACGGCCCGGTCGATCGCATGCGCTTGAACCGCGACCAGGTTGTTTTTATCGAGCAGATGAAGAGTGACTCGAAAGTCGTCAAGGCAATTGAGAGCTACGAAAAAAGCGGGCCTGTACCAACAGGCACACCGACCGCCACAACCATTAATCCCGCGGCAACACCCTAGGGTAGAATATCGAAGGCCTTCAAGTATTCACAATGCGCGCAAAGATCGCCGTCCGGGCAGAGCCAATCCTTTTTGACTTCTGAGTGGGGCATCGCCTCAACAATACCTTGGACCCGACTAATCGTAAAGTTTTCCCGCGCCGGATTAGCGGGGACAGAAAGCCATGAACCGATCTCCAGAAAGTGGTAGGAGAGTTTGGCAACTGGCTTGCCAAAATAACGGCGGGCCATGACCGCGTACATCGGCAGCTGCCATTCGTCCTCACGCTCCTCGCGACTTGTTTTGTAGTCGATAATATGGAGACCTTCCGGCGTCTCATCAACACGGTCGATCTTACCCATAAAAGCGAGATTCTCACTGACACCGGCCGTAATCAGCTTATCACTTGCCCAAAGCGGTTTGAGCATCATGTCTTCGCGATCATAAAAGGCGGAGAGCATGAGTTCGGCCCGTTCTCGGTACTCAGCTTCAATTTCTGGCGTCCAAAAGCCGGCGGCGGAACCATTTTTCATCTGCCACTCGGTTGCCAGCAGACCGAGTAGTAAGGCTTTGGTCCGCTTATTCAGATCAATGGCGAAGAAATGTTTAAGCGCACTGTGAACGTGATCACCCATCGTAAAGTAGGGCTTTATAATCTGTAAACTGCGTGTCGAGGGGTTAATATAGTTCCACCAATAGTGCCGCGGGCACTCTAAGTACATATTGAGCTTATAGGGTGAGATTTTGAACATGGTTTAACCCTATAGACATGACGGCGCTCTGTCAAGCGAGACGGCCGTGAGCGGCAAAGGAATCTATGGACGGTTTTTGGCTCGGGCCGATAAAAATCTATTACTATAGTCTCTGTCTCCTGGCCGCCGTTTGGATCGCCTATGGACTCGTTTTGCGGCAAGCGTCGAGGCATCGGATCGCGTCAGTCGTCGTCGAGAATAGCGTTATTATTGTCCTTATCAGTGGGATAATTGGGGCCCGACTTGGTTATGGGCTGCAAAATCTGCCTTATTTCAGTACTCATCCGAGCGCCTGGCTGCAACTCAGTACCGGTGGTCTCTCGATCCACGGCGCGGTTATCGTCGGCGGGCTGGCTTTATACGCCTATACTCAACGGCAAAAGCTGGCCTGGCTGCAAATGACCGATATTTTAGCGCGGCCGCTTTTAGCGGGCCAGATTATTGGCCGTCTCGGCAATTATTTTAATCAGGAACTTTTTGGCTATCCGACCCAATTACCGTGGAAAATTTTTATCGATATTGCCCACCGACCAGCCGACTATCGAGGGTTTAGTTACTTCCACCCGACCTTTGCCTACGAGATGATCGGAAACGGCATTGGTCTCTTAATCATGAGTCGTATCGCCAACAAAAAGAATGGCCTTCAGACCGGCCTTTATTTACTGGTTTTTTCACTCAGCCGCTTCCTAACTGAGTTCTGGCGCATCTCCGATCGTGTGCTCGGGTCGCTCTCACTCGCCCAGCTATTCAGCCTTGCTGGACTGATAGTCGGTATTGTCCTCGTACTGCAAACTCTAGGCACGCGCCACAATGTATTTGAGAAATAGATAAAGACCTTGACCAATTTTCGAGAGAATCGGGATTGAGGCCGGTACGAAGATGACGAGGAGAAAAAGCCAGAGAAGGCTTTTTTTAATGAGCTGAAACAGGCTAACGACAATCACGGCCAGCAAAGCCAGTGACACTAAACCCTGGTAGTGAACCGGGAAATTTTTGATAAAAGCATCGTAGGCATTAAATAAGAGATTCATAAAAACTCCTTTTTTAAGTATAGCACGCCAACTAAGCTCATGGTTAATAATGATTTAATAACTTTTTGCTATAAGCAAGATAGTCGAGAAAGGAGGTGATATATTTGAATCGAAAAATCTTTCGCAGCCTCGCCTTTATTGTCTTGGCGCTAGGACTTGGGGTCAGTGCCACCTACGCCTCGTTCACATCTAATAGTGTGATGATCGCCGGCAATACATTGACAACCGGCCAGGCAACATTGAAGCTCTGCGATATCAGTGGCGCTAATAGTTGGGACAGCAGTATAAACCCTTCGCTCAATCTGTCTCAGGTTATCCCGAATGAAGAGCGTGACCTATTGTTGACGCGTGAGGTCTATGTCGGCAACGATAATGGCCATCTTGTCGGCAGCGCTGGCAGCGGTAAATGCACCAACTATAGCAATCCAGCCGGTGGCTCGAGCACTCCGCTACGTCTCCTACCGAACATTAGCTTTGCGCCAGAAACTTGCCCGGATACGTTGCCGAGCAATATTAAGCTTCGCTTTGAGATCAACGGTATGGACACTGGTTATAAGACTCTCAATAGCTGGTCAAGTAATGCGACAAGCTTTGATCCGCTCCTTAATCCAGGCGGTGCGGCCACCGTTAAAGCCTTCGCGCTTTTGAGCGCCGGAACGACGAATCAACAAGGAAGTTGTACGTTTACGATTACGTTCGCCGGTAAACAGCCAGCTTCGTCATAACCGAACGGGAGGGCCAGTCGTTATTTCGTGATCGATGCTGGCTCCTCCCGAGCTTTAAGGATTTTTATGAAAGCTTCATTTTTAACGCTCTTCGCCTTTGGCTGCCTTTTATTGAGTACCACCACACTCTATCTTGCGCGTTATGGCGGCCCAGCTGGCTGGCGCGTCTTCACCATCGATGACGCCAGTCTTAGTCGAACGTTCCCCGCTCATTCGCTCATAGTCGTCAGACCGATCAACCCAATCGAATTGCAACCGGGGATGATTGTCAGTTTTCGTAATCCTTACCGCCAAGCCCAGATTGTCACTCAGCGCCTAGAGGCCCTCCATCAAGTCGATAAACAAAGCTATGTGCAAACGGTTGGCGATAATCAAAAAATGAGTGAGGGCTGGAATGTTCCCGCCGCATCGATCATCGGTCGGGTCGTCAGCCATATTCCCAAAGCTGGGAATGCTCTGACGATCCTTCAGTCAGTACCGGGTAGTCTTATTTTTGTCATCCTGCCGATTCTAATTATTATCGCTACCGAGCTGAAAGCTATTTTCGAGATCGTGCTTCGCAAACGGCTGAGACTGGCTATTCGTGCTTGAGGAGGGCCAAAAAAACCGTCGTCGGCACTTCGACACGACCGAACATTTTCATCTTCTTTTTGCCCTTTTTCTGTTTGTCGAGAAGCTTATTTTTACGCGTCACATCACCACCATAAAGTTTGGCCGTCACATCCTTGCGCACGGCCGAGATACGCTCTGAGGCAATAATCTTGCCGCCGACCGCGGCCTGTATTTTGACTTCAAAATTCTGGCGCGGGATCAGCTCTTTAAGCCGATCGACGATTTCTTTGGCCCGTTTTTCGAGCTTGGTACGATGCACAACCTGGCTAAAAGCCTCGACTGGTTCCTCGGCAATTAAGATCGTTAAATCGACGAGGTCTTCGACTCGCCAGTCAAGAATATCGTAGCTCATTGAGGCGTAGCCGGAGGAGACCGATTTGAGGGCATCGTAAAAGTTGACGATAATTTCGGCGAGTGGGATATCGTAATGCACTATCACACGATCGCCAACGTAGTTCATGGTCAAAAAAAGGCCGCGGTGCGTCTGGACAAGCTCCATCACGCTCCCTAGGTAGACGCTCGGCGTAACAATCTCCAGACGAACAAAAGGTTCGGCAATGATCTCATTAGCATTTGAGAGCTCACGTTTGTAGCGGACAGTTGGCGTGGTCACGACTAAGCTTAGATTATACTCACGCTCCAACCGCTCCTTGACGATTTCGAGGTGGAGGAGTCCCAAAAAGCCGCAACGAAAGCCAAAACCAAAGGCTTTTGAGCTTTCTGGTTCATAGAAGAGAGCGGCATCGTTTAGCTTGAGCTTGAGAAGAGCATCGCGTAAGAGTGGGTAATCGTCGCCGCTAGTCGTAAAGAGTCCGGCATAGACCATCGGCGTCACCTGACGGTAACCGGGCAAGGGTTGGCTAGAGAGAGCCGAGAGTTTACTGACCGTGTCGCCAACTTGGGCCTCAGTCACATCTTTAAGCCCAGAAATAATGTAGCCGATTTCCCCAGCCTTGAGGATAGCAGCAGCCTTGTAGGTGCCGACGCCGAAGGCACCGACTTCAAGGACATCGGTTTCCTTGCCCGTCACTAAAAGGTGGAGCCTATCGCCACGGGCGATCGTCCCTTCAACGACGCGGACATAGGTGACAACCCCACGATAGGTATCGTAAATACTATCGAAAATGAGCGCCCGTAGCGGTGCCTCAATGTGCGGCTCATTGGGCGGCGGGACACGCTCAATAATTTTATTGATAATGTCTCGTACTCCCTCTCCAGTTTTCCCTGAGGCAAATAAGACCGTATCCGGGTCAATACTGAGAAGCTCAGCGATTTCGAGGGCCGTTTTTTCCGGCTCCGCGGCCGGCAGATCAATTTTATTGACGACGGGAATAATCGTTAGATTGTGTGCCTGGGCGAGATGGAGGTTGGCGAGCGTTTGGGCTTGAATACCCTGAGTGGCATCGACAAGCAAAACCGCCCCTTCGACGGCCGCCAAAGAACGGGAGACTTCGTATTGAAAATCGACATGGCCAGGTGTGTCGATGAGGTTAAGCATGTACTCTTCGCCGTGGTAAGTGTAGGCCATACGCACCGGCTGGAGCTTAATCGTGATGCCTCGCTCGCGCTCGAGATCCATGGTGTCGAGGCTTTGGGCACGGGCATGTTCAAGTGTACCAGTCGCTTCTAACATTCGGTCGGCTAAGGTCGACTTGCCATGATCAATATGGGCGATAATACAATAATTACGGATGTGATGAGATAACATAACCTATGTTATACCAGAAAATTGGTCTACTAATCAAGGAACTTTGGGCGAAACTGTACCGGTTATCCGCAAGCGACCGGCATCGAGTAAGATCGATTTGACCGTTATCGAACGTAGTTCGTTCAATTGTGTTGCCAGGGCATCCTGTAAACTTTTATCGAGTAGCTGAGTCAGAAGCGGTGGCACCGACAGACTACCGGCCTGAATTTTGGTGATTTGCAATTTTGGTCGACCATCGACAACTTGCGGCCGGACATCAATCTGAAGCAACGTTGTCAGATACTTTGTCGCTGTCCCCGCTAGCACAATACCGTCTGGATTGATTTGCGCCTGAATACCCCGTAACGGAATCGTCGGGTTCTTGGCGATCGCGTCGGCGAGGAGACTGGTCAGCTCCGGCTCGGTCAGAGTGAGACTTGTCGAGGCGCCGGCGGTCTGACTGAGCTGGACGAGCTTCTCTTGCACCGAGCTACTGTCCTGACGCGTCGCCATCACCTGTCTCGCCGGGAAAACCGCCGTTTTAATCTTTTTCACACCCCAAACAATCGCACCGGCGAGGAGCAAAGCGAGAATAAGAAAAATAATCGCCAAACTCTGACAGGTGCAAAATGAGCGACGGCCCTTAGTATCTAATTCGTGGTAAAAATCTTCTTTTTCTTCCATAAAAACTCAACCTCCTCAAGCTTGAGCATATAAGCCAAGCCTAGGTAAACACCAGCACCGACGAGTAAACCAAGGCCGCCTTGCGTAAGAACATTGACGGCATAATGCAAATCGCTATTCAGGCCGACGAGATTTTTTGTCAGTTGAATCGCCGCCGCCATTACTAAGCTCAGCAAAATATAGGTTAAGGCCGAAACCCAGAGGTCACGCTCAAGCTTAATCGTTAAGGAACGGCGTAAGAGAAGGTAAAGAATGACCAGTTGGGCTATGTTAGCTAATGAATCGGCCAGCGCCAGACCGGGCACCTTGAAATCGAGCGAAACCGTAAAGAGGTAGGCGAGAACAACGGTTAGCAAAGTCGTCGGGATCATCGTCCACATCGGTGTCTTGGTATCGTGCCGGGCAAAAAAAGCGCGTTGATAGAGCGGCACTAAGCCAACGGCGACCAGACCAACGGCGAACATACCGAGCGTCTGACTAGTCATGAGCGTCTGGTCCCAGCCAAAATGGCCAGAACCAAGAATGAGACGCACGACTTGGACACGTAAGAGATAAAGGCCAACCGCCGAGGGTAAGAGAAAAAAGAGGGCCGCTTTAGTTGAACGAATCAAGTAACGATGAAAGTCATCATGTTTTTGACCGGCGAAGGCCTCGGAGAGATAGGGGAAACTGGCGATGGCAAAGGCGCTACCGAAGATCACTGTCGGCACGGTTTGAATATTCCCAGCGTAGTTGAAGCTACTGACTGAGCCGACGGACAGTTCGGCGGCCAGGCGTGCATAGATGAGAATGGAGAACTGAGCCAGGATCAGATGAATCGTTCTGGGGATCATCAGCGCCCCTATCTGGCGTAAGGCACTTGAACGAAGATCAAGAATAAAGCGGTAGCGATAACCAAGGCTAAAAAGGGTCGGTACCTGAGTCAAAAAGTGTAAAATCGCCCCACCGATGACACCATAAACTACGCCAAAAATACCAAAGCGCGGTGAGAGATAGACAATACCGAAAATGATCGAGAGGTTATAAATGAGCGGTGCTAGGGCGTATGCGACAAAGCGTTTGAACGAGTTGAGCAGACTGCCGGCGATATAGGAAAGACCGAAAAAGAAGGGTTGAAGCATAAGGAGACGTGCCAACTGAATTGTTTGAGCGACGCGTTCCGGTTCCTTAAAGGGCGAGATCAACGGTACGAGTACAGGCATGAGTAGGGCGAGAAGCGCCAGGACAGCAACGAGTGAGATCATCGCTATATTGATGACCGTATTGGCGAAACGCCAGGCCTCAGTGCTTCGACGGGCTTTAAAGTGATACTCCGTAAAAACCGGTATAAAGGCGGTTGTCACCGCGCCGACGATAAGCACATTGAAAACTAAGTCGGGAATGCGGAAGGCGTTGAAGTACATATCGGCCATAGCCGCGGGAATTTTTTGCGCCAAAAAACGATCGCGCAAAAAGCCAAGTATATTACTTAAAAAAAGCGTCACTATAAGGAGAGTAGTGGCACTTTTGAGCGTATTTTCGCCGTAGATCGCGGCCGTCA
>CAZNEF010000066.1:0-5634 GCA_964572235.1 uncultured Candidatus Saccharibacteria bacterium
GGGGATTGACCGCGTGACCCAACGAAAATTATTGATTGGTGCGACAGTTTTGAGCTTGGCCCTCGTGCTTTTTATTTCGACCGCTGTCCAGACGCGGTTGGTGGCGAGCACTAACTTTGATGCCTCCCGCTGTAGGCAAAATGCGTATTATACGTCGAATAGAGCAGCCTGTGACGCGGCGACCACGGTGACGGTCGTCGTTTTTGCCGACACTAATGGTAACAGTATTCGCGAGAGCCCTGAAGTGGGGATCGCTGGTGTTAGCGTAACCTATACAAGAACTCAGGCCGCCCCGAAAGTTCTCCAGACCGATATAAACGGTCAAACAGTCCTCACCGCCAGCGGTACGGCGACCTATTCAGTGAAAATTGTCGTTCCGACGGGTATCACGGTTGTGGGTGCGAGCTCGAAAACGGTCACCAGTGTCAGAGGCCAGAAGACAACAGTTTATTTTCCGGTCACTGCGCCATTGGTTGTAGCCGCCACACCGACCCCAAGCGTAGCGCCGAGCGCCAGCCCAAGCGCTGACGCCACAACCGATACAATCGTTTCCGCTGGCAAACCCATTAACTTTGTCCAGATGCCGACCAAGGTTAGAAATCCACCCTACATTATCGGCGTTCTCAAAGAGCCGACAAACAATAGCTATGATTTAAGTACCTTTCCGCTCGCTCTCCGTGCCAATTATCGCTCGCTTTTCCCGTCGCCAGAGGGCGGGGTCCGTAATGATCAGTTTCGATCTTCGCAAAATGTCACGACCCCGGTCAAAACATTCAAGACGTTTGGTGTTTATGGCCCAGTCATGCATGGAAAAAAATCGAGTGCTAGTTTAACGGACAGTGTTGTCTACTCTTATTGCCTGACCACACAGGGGCCAACAACGCTCTGGCAAAAATTTGGCTTTCGCTACAGAGCGGCCTCGGCGGAACTCCTGGCCGTTGCCTATCGGGTCAGTGATAGCTGTCCAACCGATAGTCTGAATGGCACTGATTGGAAGGATATTAATCTCCTTCTGAACGGTTTTAGTGCCGGTACTTACATAAACTATACGACCGATCTTAACGCGACTGGCCGCTACCTCCAGTATCGAGTCAATATTAAGGGGGTGGCGACCTTTCTCGATACGGTTAGCTTAGTCGCCCTGCCAGTAACGGTCGTGAAAAGCTCGCCCAGCCCAAGCGCGAGTCCAACAGCGACGCCAACGACAGCAACCACAGTATCGCCAAGTACCAGCGCCAGCGTGGGTGCTGTCGGTGAGGGTCGTTTAGTCATCCATTCGGTTAAGGTTGTCAGTGTCAGCATATCAACGAGCGGAGCGACGCCGACGTTCTCGCCACCGGGGGTGCTCTTGCCACTCGTCACGCCCAGCCCAACGACGTCCGTCAGCCCAACGGCTAGTGCCGCGCCCGTTGATCCTTGCTTTGGTCAGACGACCGACGATGCAGCCAACGTGCCGCTTGCTCTCAAACAACTCTCGAGTACTAATAGCCAGTCAGCGATCAATATTAGCGACCAAAGGACCGACGAAAATGGCGGTTGGGAGGGTCTTGACGGTAACTCGGATACCTTCCCGACTGGCACTTACCAGCTGACCTTTGGTGACTACGATAGAATAAATTATCGACTTGTCGCCTTTTGCGATCCAGAGAACACGCACATTATCCGCACACAGTCTGATCCGCTAACCAAGAAGGCGGTCTTTCAAATTAAGGCCAACCAAACAACTCAGCTAACGGCGCTTTTCGCCCCGCGCAACGCGCCATATGTGACGATGAACAAATATGCCGTGCCCTACGTGGCCAAACCGGACAGCACGAGCAAGGTGACGGTGCTGCGGGTTATTTATCCGGGTCAAAAAATTGATTATCTGATTAAATATACCAATACCGGTGGCGAAATCGCCAAAAATGTAGTCATTCGCGATGTCATTCCGGCCCAATTCGATGTTGATACCGGCTTTGCCGAGAGCAGTACCGATCCGATCCAGCTTGCCCCTGACCCGCGCGGCGGGACTTTGCTGACGGCGACGCTTGGCAGCTTGGCGGTCGGTCAGACCGGCGCCCTTTGGGTGCCAGTGACACTGAAGGCCGATGCTTTTTCGCTCGCCACCACGAACGTCTTGGCACCATGACCTACGCGCTGGCCAACTCATTGACCGTATGTTACGCTAATTCTAGAGGGAAAAGATGACCCACACTGAACGAACCCGTTTCATTATCCTCATCATTTTGCTGATCCTTTTGATCGCTCTTGGTTTTGCTGTAAACCGCTTCCAAAGTCGCAGCAGAGTTGGCGCCGATGTTTTGGGGATTATCGATAACCAGGCGGCGGCGACCTTTGAGAGTAGTGACGGGATACAATTTACTAGCCTTTCCGATATTAGTCATCTGACTGTTTCCAGTGGCGTCAATAATCTTGTCATTAGTTACAGTTTGGGTTCGCGAGTCAATCAAAACGCGAAATTCGATATTCAATTTTTCCATAACAGTTCCGGTCAACTGGTGGCGACCTTGCGCGATCTGAGTGGCCAAAATGGTGTCCTCAAGGCCCAGGCGAAAAATATTCCGAACGGCACTTACGATATCGCCGTTAAGCCGATTGGCTACTTGAGCCAGGCCAAAAAAGCGGTCGCTTACGCCAACGGCACGCCGACGACCCTCGACTTTACAACGCCCTTTGCTTGGGGTGATATCGACTCGAGCCACGCTGGTCGGGGCGATAACATTGTCAACAATGCTGACTGGGCGATTTTACTGGCCGCTTTCAATGGCAACAGCCCGCTGGCTGATTACAACGCCGATGGTATAGTCAACGGCATCGATGCCAGCGTCATGCTTGCCAACTGGGGTCCACCGGGCGAACGATTCCAGTCCGAAAGCCTCGATGCCACACCTAGTGCTCCACCGCAGCTATAGGAGAGAGTCTATGAAACTTCGTACAACTCACATTGCTACCATGCTAGTCGGTGTCGCCGTGATCGGCGCTGCGGCTATTGTGATTGTCCAAAACGGCAACGCGCGTCGGACGGTCAGTGCCGATGTCGCTGTCGGTACGGCGAGCCTTAAAGTGGGGAGCGCTACGTCAAAAGTCGGCGATGAGTTTACCATCGATCTAAGCCTTGATACCGGTAGCAATAGCGCCAACAACCAGACGAGCGGTATCGATGCCATTCTCGCTTACGATCCAAACGTCTTAACGCCGATTGACGCCGATCCACAAATAGCTGGTGTCCAAATTGTACCCGGGGTACTGTTCGAACTCGTTCAGGCTAATAAGGTTGATACGACGCTTGGCCAAATCAGCTTTTCCGCGGGTCAACAGACAACTGGTCAACCGGTGACGGCGCATGGTGAGGTGGTGGCGACGGCGCGCTTTAAGGCGATTGCGGTTGGCCGTTCACCGCTTCGGTTGAGCTTTACTTCGGGTCTGACGAGCGATAGCAATGTTATTCAGCCAAAAACCGGCCGCGATCTTCTCAACCGCGTTCAGGATGGGATCGTCACCGTTGAATAGGAGGGGTCAAATGTTTAAAAAAATTAATCTTCTGGTCTGGAGCCGCTATTTGGCCGGTGCGACGATCGGCCTCAGTACCCTTTTGGCGATGCCGGCTTTAGCCTCGGCCGCTACTTTAAGCCTCTCACCGACAAGCGGTAGCTTTGCGGCCGGTGTGACTTTTGAGGTCAAAATCCTCGTCGATACGAGCGGGGCGACAACTTCAGGGACCGATGTCTACCTGACTTTTGATCCAAATGCCTTGCAGGTTATTGATTCGGTACCAGGAACGACCGGGACGCAAATTCTCCAGGGCTCGCTTTATTCACAAACGCCGGCGAATCTAGTCGATAATGGTGTAGGAAAGATCAGTTTCTCGGGGGCGAAATCGTCCGGTTCCTCGCCCGGTTATTCGGGCACCGGAACCCTGGCGACCATTACCTTCCAGGCGGTGACCCAGACGAGTGCCAGCAAGGTCGCTTTTAACTACACCAAAGGCTCAACGACCGATAGCAATGTTATTGACCAAACCAGCCATGCCGATCTCTTGACGGCGGTCACAAACGGGAGCTACGATATTGGTGCCGCCGCGGTGAGCACTACCACGAGTACGACAGCCGGCACAACTGGGACGAACGGGGCAACTGGCAACGACACAGAAGATGCCTCATTAACGACCGGTGCCAGTGGCCAGAGCGGCACGAGCGGCAGCGGTGGTACGAGTACAGTACAGGCGACGGGGATCGATCTCGGTGGCTATATGACGGTGACAGTACTAGCTTTTGTGGGTGCTCTTTTCTTTTTGACGCGCCGACCAAAGCGCAGCTAACGAACCATTGGATAGAGTTTTGAAATAAGTTCTATGCATTATCACCTGGCTGACGCGCCTTTACCGTCACGCTTTGCTTGGCACAGGCTCCTGGGAACACTCTGTCTGGCCGTTTTTCTCGTTTTGGTCGGTTTGGTTTGGATACCCTATGGGCGCGCCTTAGCCAATGCCTTCGCCATGCAGATTCTCCCGGCCGACTTAGCCCAAAGTTACATTCAGGCCACCTTGCCGAAAACGGCTCTGGCCGAGACGACCAACAAATTGACGATTGCGACGTCGAACCTCCACATTGAGGCGCCGATTATTGAGGGCGTCGATACGCTCACCGACCTTTTTAAGGGTGTCGGCCGTGACCAAGCCTCAGCTTTGCCCGGTTCTCTCGGTCGAGTGGTGATTGCCGGCCACCGTTTTTGGCCTAACGCCTCACCTTACGCGACGATTTTCTTTAATCTTGATAAGATTAAAGTTGGCGATACGGTAAAATTAGCCTACAACGGTGAGAACTATAACTATCGCGTCACTGACACATGGGATGTACCGAAAAACGAGGCGGCGCCGCAACTTGGCCCAACGATCGAACCGATTTTGACCGTTTATACTTGCGGTCCGACGCCCTACTCAGCGGCTCATCGGATCGGTTTTAACGCTATTTTAGATCAGAGTAAGCTGCAACGTCAGAGTGCCAAGGTCATCGATACTTTGCAATCGGGGATTTTACCATGAGACCGATCATTGTCGCCAACTGGAAGATGCATACGAGCCTCAGTGAGGCCCTTGTTTTGGCCGGCGGTGTCAAGGAGGGGATCGGTGCCCATACAGGCATCGATGTCGTCCTCTGCCCACCCTCAACGTGGCTGGTGCCCGTCGCCGAGACACTGCAACGTCATCCGGCGCCTCATCTATTTTTAGGGGCGCAAAATGTTTTTTGGGCCGACTCTGGCGCTTACACCGGCGAGCTTTCAGCGGCTATGCTTCGTGGGATCGTCGACTATGTGATTATTGGCCACTCGGAGAGGCGTCGTTATTTTCACGAGAGCGATGCGGAGATTCTCGCCAAGACGCGCGCTGTCTTAGCGGCCGGCTTACGGCCGATTATTTGCGTGGGTGAGCTTAAAAAACCGATCGCCGCCGTTTTAGCGGACCCATCGGAGGCGAGCGCGGCCCAGTGGCGCGCCCCTTTGCGGGAGCTTGAGGCGGTCATCGATCATCTGACAGTCGCCGAACGCGAGCGTTTAATCGTGGCTTACGAGCCGGTCTGGGCGATCTCGACGACGGAGGGGGCGAGCGCGGCTACCGGTCATTATGCGAACGCG
>CAZNEF010000067.1:0-2282 GCA_964572235.1 uncultured Candidatus Saccharibacteria bacterium
CGTTGACGAATTGTTTTTTATTTGTAGCCATCATTTCTCCTGTTGCAGTTACCAATGAGATATGCAGTGGGTTCAAAGGGTTATGAAATCGACATGCAGTTTTGGTAATTCGAGCTCGGTTACCCGACCGAGGATCGCGGCCGGACACTGGATGCGGAGTGTCGTTTTGACCTGCTTCGTGAACGCGTGGACATGAAGGTGGCCATAAAGATGAACGAGTGGTCCGTGCTCAGGTTCGGCGTTCGCCCGGGGCGGTATATGGGTGACGAAAATCGTCTTCTCGTTAATGATCAAATTTTGGACACTCAGGTCCGCGAATACTGGTTCATCTAGTCCGCCAAATCCACCAATACCACAGATATTATAGCCTTGAAACTGGCGCGTTTTGAGGTGGATGTTGATATCGCTCTCGCGGTAGTAACGCATCGCCTCTAATGGCTCATTATTGCCATGTAAACCAAAAAGCGGTAGCCGGTGTTTATCCTTGATGAGACTAATAAACTCCCGAACATAGGGCATTTCTTTTGGATCGGGGTTGATTAAGTCGCCGGCCATAATGACGGCATCGTACGGCTTCTGTCCACACAACTTGTCGAGACCGATAAGCGCCTTCTGGCTGGCGTGGAAGTCAGTTGTTATTAGTAAGATCATACTACTCATACATTACCTTTTATCCCAATATTCTGTCGAGCCTAGCTAAGCTTCGACGGAGTTGCTATAGTCACGATATGACGAACTCATGGCAAAACTCATTGGTAAGCTGCAACAGGAGAAAACGATGGTTCTAAAAGAAAAACAATTCCTTACCGTATATCTATACGCTTCGTCATTGTTTTTCTTTTTCACCTCTGTTTTCTCCTGTTTCGTTCCTAATCGAGTTTTGCCATGAGTTCGAGTCAAGAGCGGCAGCATACGAAGTTAGGCGAAGATCAATATGTGGCTCTTTTGCAACGTATTCGTGACAAAGGCGTTGATCGTCCGGTGAAGCAGCAGTCAACGGTGAGCGATGCACCGCTGACGGCCAGAACGCTCTGTGGACAGCATCTCCGCTTTAAACCGGAACACGGTATGCCACTCACGACATTACGGAACATGCGCGGCGCTTTTTATATGTTTCTGGGTGAGATGCTCTGGATACTTTCTGGTCGAACCGATCTCGAAAATCTCCAAAAATACGGCGTCCACTATTGGGATGAGTGGGGGACGCCGGAAAAATGTGGCTGGTATGATTTGCCAGTCGGACAGTTTGGCCGGACCTATGGTGCCCAGTGGCGGTCGTTTAATGCCGGTGGGCCAAAACCGATCGATCAAATTAAACGACTTTTCCGAATGATTGCCAAAAACCCGAACGATCGCGGTCTGATTGTGAATCCGTGGAATCCATATGATGTTGACCATATCGTGATTAAACCCTGTCATGGTCACTTTCGGCTACTACTTATGGATGATCGCTGGGACATGGTTGTCACGCAGCGTAGCTCCGATGTGCCGCTCGGTCTACCGTCGAATCTCGTCATGTATAAATTCTTACAGCTTCTTATCTGTCTTAAAACTGGTTTTAAAGAAGGTGACTTGATCTATGATCTCCAAGACGCCCACTACTATAGTGATCAGCAAAAGGGGATCGAGGAGCTACTGAAGCGTGAACCACGCGCCTACCCTAAGGTGACCATTGATCGAGCTCTAGTTAGGGTTCTCGACGCGATGATTGAAGGTGACGACGATCCGCTCGCCGGAAAAAAATTTAATCCGGATAAGCTAAGCTATACCGATCTACTTAAGCGCTGGGTAAAGTTAGAAGATTATGATCCGCACCCGGCCATTCCGCGTAGTCTTTTGCCAGTCGATATCTAAAAAAGAAAGTAGGCGATGATTATTTCACTTGTTTCAGCCATGGCAAAAAATCGCGCCATTGGTATAGGCGGTCGTCTACCTTGGAATGTGCCGATCGATATGAACCGCTTTATGACCTTAACCAAAGGTCACCCGATCATCATGGGGAGTAAGACCTTTGAGTCAATGCCCGGTGGCCATGCCCTGCCTGGCCGAACAAATATAGTTCTTTCCCGTGACAAGCGTAAGCACTATGGCGGCGCCCATGTTTTCAACGATCTCGGTCAAGCGATCCGTTTTGGGGCAACACAGTCTGGCGGGAATGAGGTGATGATTATCGGGGGCGGTCAAATCTTTGCCGCTGCCTTACCGCTGGCTCATCGTCTCTACCTGACCATTCTAGACACCGAGATTGCCGCTGCCGACACGTTCTTCCCGGAACTTGATCT
>CAZNEF010000068.1:0-2904 GCA_964572235.1 uncultured Candidatus Saccharibacteria bacterium
ACCATAATCGTCATAAAGATAGCGGTCGAAATGAGGACTTCGAGTAGCGTAAAGGCGCGTCTCATTGAGGCCGCCAGTTGGTGAGGAGCGTGTCGAGCACCACCGACCAGCTTTTATCAAAGTCAAGCCAGTCGACTGAAACTTTAACCTTTACAAATTGATTCGACTCGACTTGATTGAGAGTACAGAGCTTACCTGAGCCATCGAGACCAAGAACCTGCAGACCGAGGAGACTCGTACCGCTGGGCGTTGTCGGGCAAGCATTTAAGGGCGCTGTGTTCGTAATCGGTTCGAAAGTCACGAGCTGACGATAATAGGGCGGCGCACCCGGATCGAGTTTGAGACTATTTGCCTTATCCGGTCCTAAGAGGAGCTGAAAAATATCCGCGTCAGCGGCACCAGCCACGAAAACCGGATTGTTCGCCACCCTTTTTACACCAAACTGCGGCGGTATAAAGTTAGTCGTGTCATAACAAATCGCATAGTTGGCCGGATTGGGTGGGTTGGCGGCTAGATCAGTCAGGGTGACACCAGTTGCCGGATAGCCGTTATTGCAATCCGGGTAGCTTAACCAGTCTTTGATGGGGTCGACGGCGCTTCGGTTGGCCGTCTGGGGTTGTATCCAGGTTGTGTCACGCATTTGGCGAACCGTTTCGAGGCCATCTTGAGCAAGCATAAGTGCTTGGATGCGGTGAACTGAGAGTGTGGCATTGCGTAAGGTTAAGCGACTTAAGCCGACCAAACTGCCGACGACGACAATGAAAATAGCCGCTGAAAAGAGAACCTCAAGTAAGCCAAAAGCGGGGGGGAAGCTTCGTTTCATCATCCACAGCTCGCCGGTGGCGGATTGACTAGGTCGACATTGATACTGCCAGTTTCCTGCTGAATCATCAGCTTCTCCTGTTCAACCAGGCTGTTCTGCCGAATCGTTAGCCAAAGGCCACTCGGCGCAACCGGAGAAATGATTTTGCCATAGTCACTAATCGAATAAAAAATACCGTGCAGTCGATCCTGGTTCGGATCGACAAGCGGTAAAGCAGAACTTATCATATTTGAATCACTAAAGGCGCAGAAATTGAGCCCGTAGGCTAGATATTCCTTCTTCACTGTTTGCCATGTCGGGTTAGTCTTATCCATATTTGTTTGCTCATCAATCTCATAACTGGCGTCATAGCCATTATTAGCCGGTATGAAGATAATCCGGTAGAGATTAGCGCCGGCCGGTATACCAGTGCTATTTGCTGTCGGCGCCCGTGGCGCTAGGGCGTAATTCTGGGTCTGTACAATCGCCTGACGCAGGGCCTGACCACCCGAGATGAGGATTTGCCGATGCTGAAAGCTCAAGAAAGAGGGTAGGGTGACGGCTAAAATCATTAAGATAAGCCCGGTGGTGACGATTAATTCAATAAGCGTAAAACCCCTCACGGACATACATCTCCTTGTGGCTAGGGAATGAGATCGTAACTGAACGGCCTGGTCGGGGTCGCGTCACGTATCGCATCGCGGTTATTGGCCGACTCCAAAACTGTGTGCAAACCATAACTGCTACTCGACAGAAGACCGACACAACTGGCTACGGGCGCATTAGTCAGTGTTACGCCACCAGGGACAGCCGGTGTATTAGTAAAGCAAGCCGGTCGACGATAAACATAATTTTGACCAGCTGGATCGAACGGCACGATCGCCAGATAGATCGTAAAGCAAGGATCACCGTAAAGACCACCTTTTAAGGCGAGGGCGCGTATATCCTGTGGACAGTAACCAGCTGTGGCCGCACCGAGCATTGGTGGGTAGGTATGGCTTGAATCACCGAGGGCGTATTGCTCAAGCCCCGCTTGGAGCGTCTGTAGATCGGCAATACGCTTAGCATCACGACTCCGACTACGGGCGCTATTAATACCGGACAGACTAAAACTAAGCAGTAAGGCAATAATCCCAACACTGACCAACAGTTCGATCAAGGTAAAACCATGAACATATCTTTGCATGTACACCCACTATAGCACGAATTACGGTGCAGGACAGATAGGATTGCGGGGTGGTAAACAGAGGGATTGATAGGCAATAATTGTTGGGGTGCCTGTGGCATCACCAGCGACAAGAATCGGCTGGCTGACTGAATAGGCAACGCCGTTTTCGGAACTCGAAAGAAAGTTATTGAGACTCGCTCTCGAATAATTACCGCTCAGGCGTTTCTCAAGTCTGGCGAATAGAAGGTAGGGTACCCAACCGGAGCCAGCCGGACAGTAGGTGCCGATGGCAGCGCTCTGAATCTCACTGCTCGTATGAAATATCGGTGGATTAAAGGCATCGTCCTTAGCCGGCGACGCGACTGCGGGCCGACTGGCGCTACCCAGCCCTTTTTGCAAACAGCCAGGCGCGAAATAACTGTAGGGTTTTTTTGTGAGTGGGTCTTTGGGAGTCTCTGTTAAATACTTAGAAAATTTGACATTATTATAAATGCCTGGTTGAGTCAGGCCGCGGGAGCGGAGCGGATAGGCATAGGGAACGGGGATAGATGGGCCAACGAGAGTGGCGGCACGGTCAATATCTGTTCGGTAGAGTTCGAGAGAGTCCTGAATCAGTTTGAGATCAATGATCCGTTGGTTATCTCGCGCCCGAGTACGGACCGAGTTAATAGTACTCAAGCCAAAAGCCGTCAGGAGTACCACAATACCTATGGCCGTGATAATTTCGACAAGAGTAAAGCCTCTTTTTGTCATTATTCTCTCTCCTCATTAAGAACCCATTGCATATCTCTATTAGGATCGAAACAGGAGAAGATTGAGGCGAAAATAAAAAACAATGAGGACACATATCGAGATACGTTGACGAATTGTTTTTTATTTGTAGCCATCATTTCTCCTGTTGCAGTTACCAATGAGATATGCAATGGGTTCTTAA
>CAZNEF010000069.1:0-4415 GCA_964572235.1 uncultured Candidatus Saccharibacteria bacterium
AAAATTTAAAATTGATGAATTAAAAATTTTGTGCGAAGCACAGTTTCGCCCTATTCGGACTCGCTTTCGCTACGCCTCCGGACCAAAGGTCCTTAAACTTGCGACAATCATCAAACTCGTTGGCTCATTCTTCAAAAGGCACGCCGTCACACGCTGAACGCAGCCGTCTAATTAGGTCCGACTAGACTGCTCGGTTCAGCGCGCTCCGACTCCTTGTATGCATACGGTTTCAGGTACTATTTCACTCCCCTATTCGGGGTACTTTTCACCTTTCCCTCACGGTACTTGTTCACTATCGGTAAGATATGGTATTTAGCCTTAGGTGTTGATCCACCTGTCTTCACGCAGGATTTCACGTGTCCTGCGTTACTCATCAGTTACCTTGCGGTAACCGGTTTGCCACTAGTTACATCACACATACTTTCGCGTACCGGGCTGTCACCGTCTTTGGCCAACCTTTCCAGGTTGTTCTGCTAGAAATGTATGATGAGAGGCAAACAGGGCTGTTCCAGTTTCGCTCGCCGCTACTCCCGGAATCGCGATTTGCTTTCTTTTCCTCGACTTACTAAGATGTTTCAGTTCAGTCGGTTCCCGATCGTGTCGGAATTACACCGGCACGTCAACGTCGGTTTACGACGCTGGGTTTCCCCATTCGGACATCCCCGGATCAAAGCTTACTTGGCAGCTCCCCGAGGCTTATCGCAGCCTGCTACGTCCTTCATCGGCCATATCTTCCAAGGCATCCCCCGTATGCACTTACGTACGAATTATCATTCTCTCTGCCAATTGAGCTTTTTAGCTGTTTGCACAGCTACTTCGGAACTCAATTGACGTCTCGATGATTTGTCCTTCACCTCACCAGCGGCCGACGGAAAGTGGGCCGTGAGTCTGGCGAAAATAAAGGTTCGGATAACCACACAATGCACTAATTGATTGGCTCGCGCCACTTCACTAATACCGTGTGGTTCCAATTTGTTCTCCCGGTGTGGAAGCCGGAAGAACACCGCGTCTTCAGTTGTTAAGTAGCGTCGGTCACGCCGGTTCTTTAATCGTCGCTCCCGACCAAATGAATAAGCTCACTCATACATTCGGTCAGCAGTAAACGCAAAAATAATCCAGGGCGCTTAGAGGCAGTTGAGCCGGTCCGAAATCTACGTGTAGTTCCCTCTAAAGCGGAAGATGGCGTAGTTGAGTGCACCATGCTTCTTTTAGTATAAGCCGAGTATAGCAATCGACCTATTGGCTGTCAAGCATTAGCAAACAAATTAAACAAAATTAAAGGGGCACCCAGTCCAAAGACCGAGTGCCCCACCCCAAGGAGCCAAAAGGCTCAAGGGGTCAGAGAGCCGAGGGACGGAACTTCCGAGAGAACGCTCCATAGCCCCAGCGGTCGTACCCGAGGCGGCCGCAGTAGACGCCCAGTCCGCGGTCAGCAGACCAGTAAACCCCGAGCGAGTCGCCGGAGCCGTGCCTGTTGCGGCAGCGAATCCAGCCGCCCATGAAGGGCACACGGCCGAGTTCGACCCACGCCCTCAGGATGAGGTAGAGGGTCTCTTCGGCACTGGTAATGCCGTCACCACCCTGCTCCTTCGCCCATTCGACCTGCTGGTCGTGACTTAGCATGAAGGGGCGGTGCTTGGCATCGGTGGGCTGCATCAGGGTCGTCAGGTCGCACTCCAGCCTACCCCGCTCGGTCAAGAGCTTATCGCCCCCATCGTAGTCCGCCTTCTTCGGATCGTTGCCATTCACCTTGATACCCGCTTTGTGGCAGGCTTCCAGGAGCTGGCGACGGCCGAGGTTGGGCGGGACGAAGCGATGGTTGGGCGTACAGCCCTCGCAGTAAGCGTTGGTGACTTCGGCTTCGGTCGGCATGGGAATGCCGAACTCGGACAGCCGCCTGAGGGTGCTCTGTTCCCGCTCGACCCATTCCGCCTCGACCCATTCCGCCTTGGTCATGGCCACCATCTGGGCGTTGACACCCGAGAGAGCGGCGAAGACCTGCTTGCGGTGCAAGGGGTCGTCGATAACCCGCTGGAACATGCGGGCCAGGCTCTCCCAGCTATCACCCGCCAGGGTGACGAGCCGCAACAGAGCCTCGAACACGATTCCGATGTGCATTGGTTTCTCCCCGTTAAGGTCTGCCTTTCGGCTAACCTCCACAGAGTCATGGCCACCCGTTTGGTGACTGTTCTTTATACCGTAAACATTGCCTGTTCGTCAAGCGCTATAAATGCCACGGCGCTTATGATACGCTAAATCCTAAGGAAGGGTCATGGTGAAATCAACCGAAACGCGGGTGAGTCAGCTTCATATTGATCGCCGAATTCGGCGGGTTTTGGCGTTTGAAATCGCCTTTGTCTTTTTTTTATACATCATTCTTTTCCTGGTCAGCAATCTTTTCCTGTCGCAGCAAAACCGCTACAGCGATCGAGTCGCCGGCCGTTTTCAGATGATGGTTAATGTCCAGAACCTTGAGCGTTACGCCACCGCTGACGCCAATTTGGCGCAAAGCTACCGTCTCCGCCCGACCGACCCGACGTTCCAAAAGCTCGTGAAAAATCACGGGGCCTTTGGCGCCTTGCTCGACAGCACAAAATCGAAGCTCGAAAAAACAACAACAGCGGAGGCGACCCGGATCAGCGACGAGGTCAAATTGATCGGTCGTCTCCAGACCGATTATCTGAAAAGTATCAGTACGACCAATGCTCTCGTTGGCAAGGAGGTGCTCAGTCCGGTCGCTGCTTTTAAGATCGCGGCTGGCGGCCAAGCGCTGCCAACGGTCGCCAGTACGAAAACACCCGATGAGCTCGAGGTCGATCTTAACGCCATCACCGATGATGCCGAGGCGATTACGGCCAATTGGCGGACACTCATCGAGCAGGACATTAGTCATCTTCAAAATCAGCTCGGCACCGCCCAAAAGCTTCGTATGCTCATTCTTTTGGTACAGGCCGTCCTGGTAATGGTTGCCCTCGCCGTCATCAGTTATAGTTACGTCCTGCCGTCTTTTGAGGGCATTTTAGCGCAGATCGTCCATCAAAACGAAGAACTACTCCGTTCGGACGTGATGAAAACGGAGTTTATCTCGATCGCCAGCCATCAACTACGGACACCGCTTTCCGTCATTAAATGGTCGCTCGCTTTGGTACTCAGACCAGAAAATAGTAATATTACAGCGGAGCAGCGCGATCTCGTCAGCCAATCGAAAAATAGCGCCGACACGGTGATTAAACTCGTCAGTAATCTCCTCAATCTGTCGCGAATTGAGCAGGGCCGACTCGCCTACACGCCTGTACCGACTGATTTGGTACCGATTATTGAGCGCATTATGAAGGATGTCCAACCGGCGGCGGCCGCTCACGATGTAACGCTGACCACCGAGCATGGAGCGCGTGCCGTCATGACCGCCGATCCCCTCTTAATTAAGGAGGTCATCCAGAATTTGGTCGATAATGCTATTTCCTACAATAAACCGAAAGGTACGGTTCAGATTGGTCTTTGCGAAAAGGATAAGTCCTGGCTGATCGAAATCGCCGATACCGGCTATGGCATTACACCTGAGGACCAGCAGAATCTATTTACAAAATTTTTCCGCGGCATGAATGCCCGGGCGATTCGACCGGACGGCTCCGGTTTAGGCCTCTACTTTATTCATAAGATTATCGCCCTACACGGCGGCACGATTAAGGTCGAGAGTGAACCCGACCAAGGGACGATCTTTACGGTCGTCATGCCCAAAACGACCAACCCGGCGGCGACGGGACAAGTCGTGACCGTGCCGAACGGCAACACTGCCCTCGATCCAGTCACAGCCGAGGCAGCGATTGCCGAAGGGCCGGCAGCCCAACCGGCCTTCGTGGCGCCAGTTGGCGAGCCGAAAATAGCGGTGGGACACAATCTAGCTAGCCAGCAGACAAGATTCTAAGATGAGCCATTGAAAGGCAAGGCATGCCCATTGAACCCGGATCACAATTTTTAAAGCAAAAGTACGATTTACACAACAAACCGGAAGTTGAATCGGCGACTATCCGTACCAATAAACGCCATGAACTCCAATCCGGTGAAGATGAAGAATTTGAAACCGTCGGCCAAGATCCGGACTCTCGGATTGAAAACTATATTGATCGATTTGTCGAGATAGCGGAGCGAACCGACCCAGAGAAACGCCGGCGAGGTCTGGAAGCCATTAAGCACATTCTTCACGATAAGTTTGTTATTAAGCCTGACGAGATTCCCGTGTCTTATTGGGAAGCTCAGCAACGCATGGCCAGAGAGCAGGGTCATGGAGATATTGAAGTAACTGACCAAATGCGTAAGCAAGGCGCCGACATTATTATTGCCGACCAACGCAGTTCCTTAGATAAATGGATCGATTATCTTTCAACCGACGATGCGACTTACCCAAATTGGCTAAA